>JBBTWO010000053.1:0-33847 GCA_038062745.1 Patescibacteria group bacterium
GGAAAGAATAAAATTCAAGTCACCAGTAAAGCCAGGGAAAACAAGTATTATAAGATATACATAAACCCCGGCAGCAATCAAAAAACCGACATACTTACTCTTGACTATTTCTGCCAACCTGCTGACAGTACCACCAATCAAGATTCCAGCAAACAGCAAAGTTGGAATGAAAAATTTTGATGAATCTCTAAAGGCAAAACCAAAAGGCAAATTAACAATAAAGTTATACCAAGCGCCAAATGGTGGAGTTGTTCCTTTTGATAAGAATGCAAACAGCAAATATAAAACAGTAAATAGAAAGTACTTTTTGTTTTTGTTTACCATAAGTCCTGAAAATATCAGTATCGGCAAAAAACCAAAGTACCATAACGGCTGCTGAACCTTACCAAAAATATTTGCTGGCCAATGGGGAGAAAACAAAAATAGCGGATGCAAAATAGAAGTTAATTGTAAGTTGGAAACCGATAACCTCGTAGTTCCCGAGATGTTTTTAATAAGTGGTAAAAACCAATATAGATTTACTGCAGCAAGTGCAAGTGAAAGTGGCAAAAGATACAATAAACTCTTAAATCTTTTTTCCAAAAGTAGCCACATTGCAAGTGTTAACATGGCAACAATTGCAACCCGAGGATCAGAAACGGAGTTGGCCACCACCACAAAAAGTGCAAGATAGAAATTATTAGTGTTGGCAGCTAAAGAAAATTTTCGAATCACAAGCACTGAAAAAGGGAAAATACCGTAGGCTAAAACCATACCGACCTGTCCACCATCAATAAGCAGTAAGAAATAAGTATTTAAACTGTAGACCAAACTCGCAAAAAAACTTGCTGTTTTTGACAGTTTGACAGATCTGGCGAAAGCATATGCTCCAACTACCGACAAGACAATCCCAGGTAAATAGAAAATACCTGCAGTTAATTGATTTGATGAAAGATTTAAAAATTCAGAGCCAAAACCATATATCAACATTACCGGAGACAACCACAAAAGCAGATTCACACCGCCAAAATTAGTTCCCCTATTAGTCCAAGCAAGAGGTTCTTTTAAAAGCTCCTTCAATTCTTCGGTTACAAAATGTGGTGCATCCCCCCAATTTGGAGAACCAACGATAAAGACATTTCGCAAAACAAGCAAAATTGGAATTATTAATAAAAGTGAAAAGAGAATATTTTTTACTATTTTAGTTATTGTCATTTTTAATTAATCCAAAGATAGACACGAAAAGCAGAAAGAAAAAAAGAAAGTTAGCAATTCTTAAAGCAACTCCTGGGTGGGCTGAAAATAGCAATAAGCCTATTCCGAAAAAACCGGCAAGTGCTATACTAATGGCCAATCTCAACCAATGCATATCAGAAGTATACTAAAAATACTGGCTCCCTTACTACTGGCGACTTTTTTTGTCTATTTACCTTTCATTGTTAATCCAAATTTGTTCGTTGATCGCGGAAACGACTTAACAGAGTTTTTCTGGCCGATATATCATTTTTCCAAGGAGCAGATGTTGGTAACCGGCCAAATTCCCTTGTGGAACAATATATTTTTATCGGGAACACCGCTAATACCAGACCCACAAGCGCCTTTTTTTTATCCTCCAAATATTATCTTTTTATTTCTTCCTTTAAACACTGGCTTTCTCGTCTCCAGTTTTGCCCATACTCTCATGGCAGGTGTCACAGCATTTTTACTGGCGAGGAAAGGCTTTAAATTTGCAACCAATACCAGTATTTTAGTAGGGCTTTTTTATCTTACCTCCCCCAAGTTAATGGGTTATTTGGAAGCGGGTCATGTTGGATTAATTAATTCTTGGGCATGGCTCCCAGTTGTCATCTTGGCTACAATAAAATTGGCAACCAATAGTGGCACCATAAAGCAAAACTTTAAATGGAGTATTTTACTTGCCATTTCCATGGCTGGACTTTTTTTTACCCATTCAATCACTTTTTTACTTGCTGGTTTTGGAAGTGCAAGTCTTTTTATCTTCTTTGTTAAAAAGATCAAAACGATACTTCAATTATTAATCTCCTATTCTTTTAGTGCAGTATTGTGTTTTGGTCTAATTGCAATTTCATTTCTGCCACAGTTAGCGTGGAGCCAACTAACCACCAGAACATTACTAAATGTGCATCCACAAGTCTATCCTAGTTGGAATACGGAGTTGGAATATTTGTCGGCAATCTTTGTCCCCTGGATGACCGAACATGGTATTTTTTCACTTGATTCTGAAAAATGGATTCCACTTGGCACTTCTTTAAGTCTGATTGCTTTTGGAGGATTTATAAAGTTAAAGAACAAACACAAAATAGCTATTGTCCTTTTATCCTTTGTCATTTTACTTATTTCTCTGAATAACCTCTCCCCCATGTATGGCTTATTAATTGACCAGAGTTGGTATGCTTTCATAAGAGTTGCAACCAGAATTTGGTTTATCGTTGTTATGCTCGTTATTTTTTTGGCTGGCTATTTTTTGGATTGGCTGTTCAAAAACAACAAGTGGCTAACATACCCATTGGCAATGATTATAATTACTGAGCAGCTCCTGCTTTCATATAAGTACATTCAAAAACCAGTTACCCCCAGACAAGATATACCACAACAGATATATGAACTTTTAGCAGCCGATAACGACCATTTTAGAGTCTATTGTCTCTCTCGTTGTATTCCCCAAAAACAGGCAGCATTAAGGAAACTGGAGCTAGTAGAAGGTTATAGCACTCTTACCCAACTCAATTATTATAAACATTCTTGGAGTTTAACTGGTGGACACTGGGATTATTATAGTCTGCTAACTCCACCACTAGGGTTGTATTTATTCACCAACCTCCAACCTTCTGCAGAATTACTGGGAGACTATAGTACCAAATATGTTATTTCACCTTACATATTAAACGACAAAAATTTTAGTCTTATAAACAAGTTTGATGATTATTATGTTTATTCAAATAACCTATATCAGCCAAGAGCAAATGTTCCAATAAGTTACTATTCAGCAAATAAAATAATTCTAGATACTACAAAAGAAGGTGTGCAAACCATTATTTTGAGAGAAGTCTATTCTCCGGGTTGGAACGCCTACTTGGATGGCACCCAAAAGACACTTGTTCAAGAAACACCAAATGCTCAACGAGCAATTGAGATTAAACCAGACACCAAATTTGTTGAAGTCAAATACGAGCCCACCAGTTTTCAAAACGGGAGAATTATTAGTCTGGCAACACTTATTTTCCTAGCGGCAAGCTTTTTAGTCTCTAAAGAAAAAATCCACTTCCCAAAAAGTTAGTACTCTAAAATATAAGCACTAAAACCACCTTCCTGAGCTATCAATTTATATTTTGAGTTTAGTACCAAACTTTGGCGGGTTTCACTAACAACAACCGAGTATTTAACCGGCTGGGAAGATACTTCATCTTTATAAAGCCAGGCAAAATCATTATCCTCTGAACTTCTTTGTGGACTGGTGCCATAAACAGAGAACAAATACCGCCAGCCTTCATATTTGTGACAATCTCCCATACCAGTTAATTCAAAACTATCTTGACCGACTACCTGCATAGTTTTAGTTATTAGTTTCTTTTTTGCAGCAAGACCAAAATCATTCCTAGCAGTTGTAACCGTAAACACATTTATACACACAAAAATACTTAAAGCCAAATAGGCAATGAATCTAAACTTTAATTTTAGTTTCTCAATTAAGACCGCAAGCATTAAAAAATATAATGGGAAAAAACCAAGCAAATAGTATTCGTAAGGATTAATAAATTGCGACATGACATAGGGAACTATTACCACCAAACTTGAAAGTAAAATCAGTCTTTTATTTTCCTGCTTCCAAGAGTTTTTTGAAAAACAAAAAACAAAGAACAAGACTGATCCAAATAGTGCTATCAGAAAAGGAGGTTTACTAAAGGTTGAGCTTTGAGATTTTGTGCAAGCATATAAAATTTCATCAGCGTTGTTTTTGTAAGCTGGCAAAAATAACACTCTACCAAAAGAATCAAATGTGCTTTGCAAGTGGTACGGAATTTGTGACTGACGTCCCTTTTCTGAAAGTGTCGATATCAATTTCAGCGGAGCCAAGACATTGCTGGCTTTATGGAAATAATCAAAGACAATCAACGGTGAGAGCATAATTACCAAAGCAGAAAAGGAAAGAAAAATGATTTTAAAATTAAGCTGTTGCCTTCTTAAGTAAGCAATGTACATAGCTACCAAAGCCAACAAGGCTAAAGACAAATGCACATGGAAGATAAAGCCATAAACAAAAGCAAAAGCTATCCACCAATATGCAGATCGTTTTGTTAAATAAAGACTGGCCAGCATCAAAACCGACAAAAGAGAAACGCCTGACGGATAACCTTTTTGATCGTAGTAAACAATCAGAGCTGAAAAGCTATAAAAAATGCTAGCTATTACACCAACTCGCCAATTAAACATTGTTTTGCCAAGCCAAAAAAGAACATAAGTGGTTAGTACTCCTAAAAAAGCACCCAAATAACCCATGACAATGGGGTCACCCTTTGATAAATACAGCAAAGGAGTAAGAACATAGATCCAAAATGGTCCCAAGAACATACCAAAACTGCCCGCACTTATACCGATCCAAATAATGTGAAAATCAGAAATGATTGTCCGAGCAAGGTAGGCTTGGTAGACCTCGTCTGGCGTAAAAGTCATTAAGTTACCAACTGTGGCAAACCTTAAGACAAATGCAGATACTAAAATTACAAATGGGGCATATTTTTTCATATTACTAGAGACGTCTTAAGTTTTTCTTTTTTGGCTAAAACTAATGTTTTCTTTAATTAATAGAATAACTCCAAGTAGTAATGCTTCATATGCATAAATAACTGTTCTTTCTGCCCAGACTTCAATTTTCACAACTCGCAAAAAGGCTGCAAACAACCAAAACAATATTGCAACTGTTAAGATCGCTCTGCTACCAGCGTTTAAAAGTGGAATTGAAACTATTAGGCCTATTAACACTATTATATTAATTGTAATTCTAAGATAAGGATCAAAGTAACCTGCAGAATACAGTAGAAACATTAAAATGATAATCAAATTAAAAACTGCAATTTGAAAATAATGGCCAGTTACCCAGACTTGGATATCCTTTTTTATTTGCTCGGGTATCAAGTTATTCATATAGTTTTTTGGTCTTGTGAATAAATCTAAAATATACAAACCCGCCAATAATTGTGGTTGCTGCCAATAAGGATATTGTCATACCAGCGATAAACAGATTTTGAGGCTCATAATAGATTTCGAAATCGTATGATTCTGGCAAGTTATCCAAATACCAAGCATTGGCATAAAGATTGGTTGAAAAGTGTGGCACGTCAAAATCTAACTTTTTTCCATTACTATTGACCAATCGCATTTTCCAATTGGCAGAATAGTTATCTGAAAAGACAATAATATTTCCTCCCGTAGCTTTGGTGACTTTGCCTCTGTAAAGAGTAGGGTTTACCTTAACAAAAGAGACTTCACCAGGCAAAAGTTTATTAGTATTTTTTTCCAACAATACCAAGTTATTGGTAAATACTTTATACACTGCCAAATCGTCATAAAGTATTTTTGTCCCCAAAGCATCTTTGACCGACGAGACAACCAAAGAAATAGTAGTTTGAGAGTTTGTTTCAACAGGTTGGTAGTAAAAACTAAAGTTCTTCCACTCAGGATAGTTTGGGAATCGCTCAACTTGAGATTTAATCATGTTTTTAGTATTTTGCTGTCTAATGACAATTGCGGCATTGTTGCCATAGATTTGCTTATATTTGACTTCAACCATGTATGGTAGCCTGGGGTCAAATGGGGTTAGTGGCACATTTAAGAAAGCATCTTTACCACTGGCATTGTAACCAACCACAAAAGAAGCTGTGCCTTCAGCAATTTTTTGAAACTCCCCCTCCCCTTCTGTTTCGTATGTCAAAACACTTTGATTAAAGTTACCGTCTTCAATTAAGTTTTTATTATCCAAACCAAAGCTTAATTGATGTTCACCGGCGGCAAGCACTATACTTTCAAAGTGAACAAATGAGTCATCACTGTTTTTAACTCTGAGTTCAACATCCTTTCCATCTAGCTTTACCTTCAGATTCGATCCAATATCCAAGCCAAACTCCTCGAGTTTAAATCTCTCCAAATGCAGTGAGTAGTCTGCTTGCTTTTCAATCTGGAAAGTAAAATCTACTTTTTCCAAATTTCGCGAAGTTAATCTATCAATAAGGTTTGACTTGGTATTTATAAAATCCCAGTAATCAGTTGCTTGAGAATTTCCAGCCACAATTGCGTCAGCAGTAAAGATAGATGTCTTAGCAATGCTACCCACCACACTATCATTTGGGTTAACTAAGATAGATTGACTAGCAAGTAAACCGAGAATTTTTTCTCCCTTAGTGTTTGATCGGTCAAAAAATATTTTGTCAGCGGTATACATTTTGGCTAATTTGTTAGTAGGAAAATCCAAAAACTCCCATTTTCCAAAGACAGCTAAGTGCTTTTTGTCGGCTATACTTGCAGGTAGTGGTAAGGACAACGTAGTTTGATCTTTTTTGTCCCACAAAACACCGACATTTAGTTTGTTTGCAATCAAACTTGCCGAGCTCAATTCGTCTCTTTTGACTGTTCGATAAAATTCTGCTATTACTCTGGATATTGGAAAATCAGCTTGGTTGAGAGAAGAAAAGAGTGTTTCTTGGTTTGAAATTAAACCCAAGACTGAGTCTACGCCATTGTAACCCCAAGAGAATCTTTCAATTTCGTCATTTGGATAACCAATAACCCTGGTTTCAAATTTTGATTCATTCAACCACTTACCTGCATCAAAAACGTAAGTTGGAAAGTTAATCAAAAAATTGTCCGACATTGCCGGTCTGTATATTCTGCCCATCACTAGTGGATAGTTATAAACAAGATTTCCTAAAATCAACAGCAAAACTACACTATTTAATAGCATTCTAAGTGTCTTTATTTGTTTAATCTGCAAGCTGTTTAACTTTTGCATCTTTTCTGAAAGAGAGTAAAAAAGCAGCGAGATTAAGCCAGCATATGACAGAAAAAGCAAAGGCGTAAAAATATACCACGGACTTCTAAAGAGACTAAAGAAAGGTACTTTAGTTACCAGGAACCTGAAAACAACACCGGTTGGGCTGTGCGTACCAGCTCCTAAAAATAATCCTAAAACCAAAGCGATTGAAAATGCCAAGTAATAGAGTTTCTTTTCTTTTTCAAAAAAGATAAAGGATAAAATTGACAGAAAAAGAAACACCAAGCTAAAGCCAATGAAAAAAGGATTGTTGAAATACCGATAGGCGTAAGGAATATACAAAGGTGTATTAGTAGAAGAATCAACCGCATACCAATCCCAAGCTCCTTGAAGTCTGGCGACATTTAACAAACTTGTATTTTCTGACAAACTATCAATCCAATTGGTGTAGCCTATGCTTTGGATACTGGAAGTTGCCGTGATACTTTTAAAAATATAGTTTGTGGTAGGTAATATCCAAAACAAATTGACAACAAAGACAATTGCGTTAACAAAAAGGAAGTACTTGGCTTTCTTAAGAACATTCTGCCAAGAAAAATCAACAAATAGTGATGCCAGGAAGAAAATAGCTAAGGAAAATAAGCAAGTAAGAAAGTAGGCTGGGTTAATTCCTGCACCAGACAACGAAATTCCACCAACCAGCGCCAGCAATCCAGCTTTGGCCAAATTTATTTTCCCTCCAACCAGCTTTAAATAAATTGAAATCACCAACGGTATTGCAGCTACTAAAGCCAAATTAGCAACTTTGACGTTTTCCCAGGTATTGAAAATATAAGTGTTAAAAGTATAAAAAACTACGAAAAGGATCTGTAAAATCCTTTTTTTAGGAAGCATAGTTTTTGCCAGAAAAAAACTTGAAAAAATGATGGCTGCAAACCAAAAAATAAGTGTAAATATCTGTACCTGTTGCAAACCCAAACCAAGTTTATATGGCAGAAACTGCAAAAAATGAAAAAACAATCCAGCCATTGAAGAAGAAAAGTCCATTCCTGCGTTCACTACAGAATTCCAAACAAACAATCTTCTGGTAAACCAAATTTCTGGATTTAGTGGGAAGTTAGTGTCAGAACCATTTATCAATATTCCTGGACGGTTAATTAGCCAAAAAAGAGGAATCAAACTCAGAGAGACTAAAAACAAGTAAGGCAAATACTTTTTTAAAAATCTGATAATTAGTATGTTTTTCATTTGTCTAGCTCGAGTCTGACTTCTGGTGTTATATCAACCAATTCTTCGGTTCTACTTATCCACTTAAAAGCAATAATTGCATCAGCTGGCAAATTATATTTCTCTTTCATCTCGTAAAGCAACAGTGGTTCTCGAACAAAACCAAAACCCACCTCCCCAACCTCTTTGTATCCTTGAGCTTCTATTTCCCAAAGGAATCTGTCTTTAAAAAATTCCTTGGAAAATTTCTCTTGTGGATAATACCAAACTAAGAGAGTTTGACCCAAACCCGACTGAAAAGGCAATATCTTCTGATCCTCAGGGAGGCCATAATACGATTTGTCACTTTGGATATAAAACAGTGTTTTCATCGGTAAATCTGGATAACGATTTTTAATCTGCTGTAGTATTTCTCTTCGTATTTTCCCTCGTTGAGTAAAAATTATTAATTCACAGTTAAGCCAAAAGATATTTGCACCAAAAAGAATCACAGTAATTGCTGTCGTAACCCAAACCTTGTTTGTGTAAAAGTTGGTCAGAAAATAAGCAACAACAATCGCCGATCCAATCGAGATAAAATACAAGTTTCTTGAGTCAACTGTAAAAACTACTCCCGAACGTTCTGGAGAAAAAGCAAAAATAACTGAATTGACGATTATCCAAAGAAAGGAAAATAATATAATAGGTGATTTCCTTTTTTTAACAAAAAATACAAGACCTGTAAGTAGAATTAAAACTGCAAGTCCCAATGAAATCATTTCCATTACTCTTTTAACAACAAAAACTTCAAATTGTGGACTGCCAAAACCACCTGTTAGAGTGTCTGGGAAAACCAGAGCAACTTGATCTGCAACCAACCTTATTAGTCCAACTGGTACGGTTGACTGAGAAATCGATTTGAATGGAATCATCCCAAAGTTATAAACCAATTTACCAAGTGATTGGGTTTGTGTAACAAATTGACTCGCAGGCTCATGTGGAGCGAAAAACATTAAGATTCTGGCAAATATGTACACTAGACAAAAAGTTACAAGTAGGGTTAAGTAACGTCCTCGATTTTTCTTGTTTTTGGTACCAAAAAGGAAACAAGCAAAAAAATATACAACAAATAAACCAAAGGTAATTTCCTTAAAAAGAAGAGAGACAAAAAACAATCCAATCGCTAAATAAAATTTCCGACTGCTTTGTTTATTTGACATCAAAAAATCGAAAAAAGAGATTGTTGATAGCAAACCGAAAATTGTTGCCCCATGTGTTCCAATGTTGGCAACTACCCACGCCGTCCCCTGATAGCTACTAGCAAAGAGAGTAAAAAATGCAGTAGCAAGAATTGCTGGCTTTTGTTTGTTGCTAAAAATTCGTTTAGCAAGCCGATAAACCAAATTGATTATAATTAAGTGTGAAGTTAAACTAACTAACAAAAATGCCTGATAGTTCATTCCCCAGGTGTTATAAAGCACATAAATCACCAAATCACTTAACGGATCATAGTGGCCAATTGAAGGAGAGAACAGGGTCGCCAAAAGGTTGGGTAGGTCCTTTCCCGTTAAAAGAACGTAGTCTGTAAATCCATACCACTCATCTTGCTGAAAAAAACCGTTAAATAATCGTAAATATGGAACTAGCAGAACTAAAGTAAACAAGAAAATTCTCAAATTTTCATTTCTAAAAATGGTTTTTAGTTTTTGTCTTATTCTCATAATTTATTCCTTATCTCTTCTGTAATATCTATAACTTCACCAGTTTTTGAGTAATACCGATAGGCTATTACATTCTGCTTAGAAAGTTTATTTTCAAGAAGACCTTTCTTTAATAGTTCAAGATCTCTATAGTAACCAAATCCTTTACCATCAATCTCTAAATATCCCTGGTCCGTTATGTCTCTTAGAAAGACTTTACCATCTACCAGTTTATAAGGATAGTCTTTTTTAGTCTGGTAGATAGTCATTAAATTAAAGCCAAAGTTAATTTGAAAAGGAAAAATTGTATCCTCTTCTGACAAACCATAAAAAGCCTTATCGCTTTCAGTATAAAAAATCGTCTTATCCTCAATCATCGGATGTCCAGTTTTTATTTTGTTGAGAATTTGTTTTCTAATCCGTCCCTGGTCAGAAATATTAACCACTTCTTTGTTTAACCAAAAAATATTAACTATCAGCAGAGGCAAAAATAACAGCAAGTAACTGTACTTCTGAGAATTTTTATTAAAAAACATCTGCACTAAAGAAATAAGCATCACAATGCTGCCAAAAGTCGGCAAATATAGATTCCTGGAATCAATTACAGGAATACTTGCAGATCTATAAGGAGAGAGTGCATAGATAAAACTATTTATCACAACAAATGCAAAACCCAAAAAGGCTACTCTAGTTTGAATTCCGTTTCTGTTTTTTTTGAAAGCAAAAAAGAGAAACACACAAATCAAAATAAATATCACTATCTCTAAAACAAAGAGTGTTATATTCTCAACAAATAAGTCAAACTGAGTTGTGCCAATACTTCCGGTGAACTCCCACGGAAGTATGCCAGTTAAAAATCTGGAAATAACCAAAAGCTGGCGTGGTGGTATAAGGGTTTGGACAAGTATTTTTATTGGGAATGTCAGTAAATTAATCGCAATCTCCAAATATGATTGGGACTGAGTCACAACTTGGTCCAGAGGATGAGATCTAGGAGCAAAAATCATACTAACTCTTAAGAGTAGATATGTAAACAAGCTTGCAAAAGCAACACCTGTGACATACTTGACATTTTGCTTCTTTTTACTATACAAAAAATACATAACTGGAATAAACAGAAAAAATCCAATTGTAATTTCTTTAAATAGAAGTGAAACAAATAAACAACCCATTGCCAATAAGTAATACCTCTTGCTCTCCTGATTAATGTAACTTACAAGAAAAATAAGGCTTGCCAGTCCAAAAATAGTCGCTCCATGAGTGTTGATGTCTGCCAATGGCCAGGATGTTGCTTGATGGCCCGATGCATTAACACCAAAAAGTAATGCACCCAACAAACTATAGTTTTTATTCTTGGTCAATTTAGAAAGCAATAAATAAACCAAGAATACAACCAATAAATGTGCCACTATACTTGCGTAAGTATAATATTGATAGTTAAAGGAAAACCAAGAAATATATACTTGCACCATTAACTGGTGTAACGGTACAAAGTGTGAAATATATGGGGTAAAAGCAATCTTTATCAAATTATACAATCCGGTGCCTTTTAATGACATATTTCTTGTCACTCCAAAAATCTCATCGTGCTGAAAATAACCTTTTGAGATTGGCAAATATAATAAAGTGATGACAGTCAACACTGCCAACACGAGCACAAATTCCCTAACGCGTCTAAATAAAGAAATTTTTGACAACTTGAGAAACATTTTACTTTCTTTTTTCATTAAATTTATTGATTAGATAATAATAAACAAATCCACCAATAATCACATCAGTTTCCAACAAACTCACCACAGGCTGATACATTCCTACCCAAGTTCTATTCTTTATACATTTGTATATTCCTCTCACAAGTTCAGGAACGAAAAGATGGACATATATAATCCAAAGAATTATTTTTACCACATCGCGCCAGCTCTTTAAATTAAACCAGATGTAAGATCTTTTGAAACCCTGACCAAGATAATTCTTGCTAATATTCCTTAGTCTTTTTTTAAGTAAAGTTTTTAGATTTGGAGTGACATCGTGATAAAGTCCAACATCAACATAGGCAAAATACTTATAGCCAAGCCTTACCAGATGTACTAAATTGTCCAAATCCATAAATTTATTACCTTGATACTTAACACTTTCGGCAACTGCCGCTCTTCTAAACAAGCCCATTCCCTGAGGGGGGGATTTTGTTTGGCGTATAAAGGCAAAGTATGTAACCTTTTCTTTTCTTGTGATAAGTTTTATCAAACCCTGGCGAAAAAACTTGATAAACAGGGTCTCGCTGAATCGGTCCCAAAGTGAGAAACTTTGTTAGTGATGATTCATAGCCTTTTACTTTGTAACGCGTTACCGAAGCAACAATTGTCTTATCCATCATTAACGGATAGGTCATTGCAATAAACCAGTCCCTACTAATCATTCTCATATCTGCATCCATCCACATAAACAGTTCTCCAGTGCAAGCATCAAAACCAACCCTTTTACTAACCTGAGTATCCTTAATCGGATTAATAATAATCTTAACTGGATATTTTCTTGCTAAACCCAAGGTTCTATCCACTAACCCATTATCGACAATAATTACTTCAAGCATATGTTTGGGATAATCTTGAGAATATATAGAATCCAAACATTCAACTATGTTTTTCTCTTCATTAAATGTGGGAACAATTATAGAAATTTTTGGGTGCATTTAATTGGTGTCTCCCTTATAGAATAAATCTCACTTACTTTTTTTCAATTTAACAACCAAGCTGTAAGAAAGATCTCCAGCATCAATTTTGTTGTCCAGATAAATGATTTTAGAAAGGATTTTACTTCTCTTTTTGAAAAGAACTACAACAAAAAACTCCATGATAAGCAGTAATGGCAACATTAAAGAATAATGCCAGTGCCTGATAATCGTAAATCTTTCCTTTGTTAAATCCTTAACATCTTTTAAAGAATAATGCGTATGCCAGTTTTTTCCCAAAGTAAAATCACCAAGCATTTTTTTCTTTTTCTTGCTAACAAATTCACTTCTATAGGCTTGCTTACCAAATACTACGAAATAGATCAACTTATGTAACTTCGGAAAAGCAAATTTAAAATTACCAGAATCAAAAATCCCAAAAAGACCCTTGTTTAGAATATACAGGTATAAAAACCCACCTGGTTTTAGTATTCGATATATTTCCTTTAAAGTGTCTTCTTCACTTGCAACATGCTCTAAAACTCCCATCATTGTTACGCAGTCAAAAAAGTTTGATGGATATTTTGTCTTTTCACTCGGAGAAATAGAATTAAACTTAATTCCCAAAACCTTTTTAGCACTTTTAATCTTCTCAGTATCGATATCACACCCGCAAACTTGCGTTGCAAGCTTAGTAAAATTTTGTGTGAAATGTCCATTACCACATCCAAAATCTAAAATTCTTGAAATCGGTTTATTTGAGCTTTTTTTCCAATTTTGAAGATCAGCCAATACAATTTTCTCCGCATATATTGGTGTGTATTTAGATTCTTCAGTCATTAGGGTTTGCGAGCAACAATTATCACATCTGATGATAAACCTGGGAATAGGGAGAAAAACTTGTCAAAAGGTCTCATGAACTTTGGCAAATAAGTCGCTTCTCCCCCCATGACACTAACAATTCTATATTTGTAGAAATTCAAAATGTCTACCAAAGCTCTTGTTGCAAAAACACGAATATGACCAATTGTATCTCTATTGCCAGTTAGCTTTCTTGTAAACGATAGTCCTAATGTCTTATCAACAGTACTCACTTCTGTAAAAAACGGTTGAAAACCAAAAAGAAAAATGACTCTATTGAACCAGTTAGTAAGGTTGGGTGTAGAAATAATAATTAGACCGTTTCTTTTAAGCACTCTTTTTGACTCCAAAAGGAAGAAATCGGGATTTACAAGGTGTTCAATTGTTTGGATAGAAACAACAGCATCAAAACTTTCAGACTTAAACGGCCATCTTTTCTCTATATCACCAACTCTCGCTTTAATGCCTAATTTTATAGCATTATTAATTCCTGCTTCGTTTAAATCGATTCCATAAACATCATTTCTAAAGGTATCCTTGATTTTGGCCGCAAATGAGCCAACACCGCACCCAACATCTAAAACTTTTTCTCTTTTAATTAAGTATTTGCCAACCTTATTTATTATTCTCTCGGATTCCAGTTGCTTTTCAACAAGAAGATTCTGTTTTGAATATAATTTCGTGTATCTTTTTTGATTGAATGTATCCATGTTTTGGTCTAATTAAAAACAAATACGACTACGACTTTACTGCTACAATTATAAATCCTTTTGAAAAATTCCAAAAGTAAGGTGATAATCTAATGAGCTTTATTCCCAACTCAACCACCTTCCTATATACCTTTCCTCCCGATCCACAACCTAAATACTCAGCTTGCGAGTCAGATGGCAAAATAAATTCATATCGACATGGAAACTTGTCAAAGAACCGTTTCATACCAAAGTAGGACTTAGCATATGAATAATCCTTGTATGACTCCCCTTTGCCAAAAATCTGCATATATCTATTTGCCAAAACCAAAGGAAGCCAGCCTAAAAATGGAAGTAAATAGTGCTGTTCGATTGGCCACCATTTGTTGGGCGCAGTTAGGTACAACACCCCCCCAGGTTTTAAAAGTTCAAAAATTCTATTAAATGACTTTTTAGCTTCAGGCATGTGCTCAATAGTAGTTATGCTCATAATCAGATCAAATTTTTCTCTAGATTTGAAGTCTTCTATTTTCGAATTAACAAATAGTAAATTTTTTTTGTCTTTTTGATTTTGAATAGCCTTTTGATAAGCTGGCGTAAATGGTTCCACTCCAACGACTTTACTAACAAATTTGGCCATTTCTATAGAGTACTCACCTGAACCACACCCCACATCAAGAACTCTTAATTCATCAATATTTCCAAGAGAATGCCTTTTGGCTTGCTTTAAAATCTCTTTCACCGTCGATGAAACTACTTGGCCAGAAAACAAATCCCTTTTTCTTCTTTTGTAATACCTTTGTTCCTCAAACATGTGTATATTAAAACTAACTTTGTCTATTCTATACTAGTTATCGCTAATCTACTATAATACCTTAAAATGATTCATAATCGAAAATTAAACCCTATTTTTGACTCTAAGCCTTCAGTTGGACATAGATTAAATTTAAAACTCTCATTACCATATATCAAAAATAAACATGTGCTAGATGTAGGTTGCTGGGCTGGTCAGTTTGAACAGTTGGCACTAAAGCACGTAAGTAAAATTACCGGTATAGATCCAGAGAAGGAAGCTATTGACTACGCCAAGAAACAAATACCTACAGCTTCATTTAAAGTAGGCAGCGCGTTAAAAATCCCATATCCAAACGCAAGTTTTGATGCTGTTGTTTTTTGTGACGTAATCGAACACTTGCCGATAAATACAGAAAAGAAAGCTCTAAAAGAAATTTCGAGAGTCCTTAAGTCCAATGGCAAATTGATACTGGCAACTCCCAATTCTCACATTTTATCAATACTTCTGGATCCTGCTTATTTTTTGATCGGTCACCGACATTATTCTTTAGACACATTGTACAAAATGTTAACAGCGACTGGTTTTAGAGTAGTTTCAACGTACCAATCAGCTGGCATCTTTCGCTTGTTAAGTTCATTTATTGACGCACTTTCGAAGAAATTTACAAATAAAAAGTTCGTTTACCCAGATTGGTTTAAAAACAAAATTGAAAACGAGCTTTTCTCTGGTGGTTTTGCTCAAAACCACATTATAGCCCAAAAGCTCCCTTAGATTTCTTAACTGCATTCCACCCCAGCAACGATCGTACTGAACTTGTTAAGATACTTCTTCCAGTTTTGTCCACAACAAAGTTGAACAGGATTACATCTGTAGTTGCTAAAGCGACAATAGGCTCCATTAACAACACAAGATCCTTGTGTTTTAACGCTCTAGCAACACCTCTAACGAAAGCAGGAAAAATAAGATTTACATAAACTATCCACAAAATCATTTTTGCGACATCCTTTTTATTGTGTACATCCAACCAACGATATTCAGTTGTTTCGTTTTCTGGAAAGTAATGCATTTTCAAATTTCTAATCCTTTTATTTAGTAAATGTTTCAGGTTTCTGGCATGATGGTGAAAAAGGCCAGCGCTTGGAACATAAGCAAAAAGATCATAACCCTTCTTAATGGACTTGATAACTAAATCATGGTCGAAGACTCGTACTTGTTTCCAACTCTGAGTCTTTTTTAAAAAATCAATCCGATAAAATTGCCTACCAAAAGGAGGAACTTTACCAAGAGTAAATTTACACATAATATAGCCTTTGTTTTTACTTATAAACGAATCTTCAACAGACGGGGTTAGAAATTCATACAATGGGTCACATTGAGCTGGGTGGTATGAGATAAATCTGGTAATCGATGGTTGATCTTTACGAGGATACTTTCTAGTAAAACTCGCCATGATGTTTTTATTTTCGATTAATGGTTTGAGCATTTTTTGAAAAAACTTATTTCCACGCAGTTCGATATCCTGATCTACCATGTAAGTAAAGTCGCCAGTGGCTTTATGTAAAGCTATCGCCCAATTACCATAAACATCACCTTTCTTGTTAACAGTTACTTTAGCTCCAAAGGATTTAGCAATTCGAACACTGTCGTCTGTAGAACCGTTGTCTACAACTATTATTTCAATCTTTTTCTGAGGATATTTTTGTCTTCTGACAGATTGTAGGCATTTTGTTAGATACTGTTCTTCGTTTAAAGTTAACACTATTATCGATATTTTAGGCCAGTTGAAAGCTTGTTTCATTATGTGATTGTAGTTTTATATACCTGACTAGTCAATTGATATTTTGAGTGCTACACTCTGAACAATTATGGGACAAGAAAGAACAAATATTTTAATTCCTACCCAACGCGCACATTTTGATGATGGTGAGCTACTCGCTATTCAAAAGGTCTTAAATAGTCGCTGGACTGGAAGAGGGCCGATTACTCAACAACTCGAAAGGCAATTTCTGAATTTGACTGAAGCACAATATGCAATTGCTGTTCAATCAGGAACAGCAGCACTACACCTTGCTTTAGAAGTAAGCAAGGAATTGGGAGTAATAAATCCAGGCCAAAAAGTCATTGTTCCATCTCAAACTTTTGCAGCAACAATTCAAGCCATTGACATGTCTGGTCTTACTCCAGTGTTTTGCGATGTACAGCCCAATACTCTGAATATGGATCCTTGGCACTTGGCCCAACTGATAGACAGCGAAACAAAAATTATTTTGCCTGTACATTACCGTGGTGAAGTTTGCGATATGGATACGATTATGGCTGTTGCAGGCAGATCAAATCTTTGGGTTGTAGAAGACGCAGCTCATGCACTCGGATCAACTTACAACGGTAGACCAGTTGGATCACTAGGTCACATTACTTGCTTTAGCATGGATCACATTAAAAATGGAACAATGATTGAAGGAGGCATAGTGACAACAAATATCTCAGAAGTGGCTCATTTAGTTTCGCGAATGTCAAACTTAGGTTTTCATCAAGGAGAAATACAAGGACGAGGATTCAGATACCACGCCACAGATTATAACGCTGCCGTTGGAACAGTACAGCTTGGCCGATTGGAAGAATACAAAACAAGAAGGCGAGAAATTGCTCATCGTTACCAAGAAGATTTAAAAAATATACCAGGACTGGGACTGCTCGACATTTGTTTAACTGATACAGTCCCTTTTATGTATGTTGCTTTAGTTACTGACAATAAACGGGATGGCCTCAAGGACTTTCTTCAAGAAAGAGGAATTGAGACATTAGTTAGATATGATCCAAATCATCTGCAACCCTATTTTGTTAATAAATTTGGACCAACTTCTCTACCAGTTACAGAAGAAACCTATTCTCAATTGTTGGTGCTTCCTTTATTTTATGAGTTAACAGATAGTCAACAAGGTTATGTAATTGAAAGCATTGAAGACTTCTTTTCAAAGGTATAATTTTCCAAAAATTATTTAATTTGCTTTGACAATTCTCTCTATTAAACATACAATGCATAGACCATGACAGCAGATAGACCACGTTGGCCAACACCAGAAGAATTAGTACCAGCCCCTGCTCCTCAACAGATTCTCTTAGATGTCACCAACCGATGTCCTTTATCGTGTAAAAGATGCCCCCAACCTATTTTGAGAGTTCAACCTGAATACCGTCCGGGTGATATGTCACTAGAACTTTTTCAAAAACTTGCAGATCAAACTCCTCAAAATACAATTCTCACCATAACTGGTGATGGCGAACCACTTGTAGTCCGAGATCTCCCAGAAATGGTTAAGTATGCAACCGACAAAGGTATCGTAGTCAGAGTTATAACTTCGGGACTCATAATGAGTGAGAGAACAATGACTGAATTACTTAGGGCAAATATCGATTTTCTTGATTTCAGTCTAGATGCTGCAACTGCAGAAACCTACGATCAAGTCAGAATGGGATCAAACTTTGAAAAAGTAGTCGGACACGTAACTAGGTTTTTGGAATTAAGACAACAAATCCAAGGTGAGGATCCTAACACAAAAGTCTTGGTTAATATGATTGATCAACCAGAAACTCATACAGAAATTCTCCAATTTTTTGATATGTGGGAAGATAAAGTTGACAGAGTCTATGTGAGGCCACTTCATTCCGTAGCTGGTTTTGTTCCATTAACCAATTCACCGGAAACCGGCAATAGTCCAGACAGAATTCCCTGTAGAGTTCTTTATGACAGACTAGTGGTAGACCATAAAGGCAACGTTTTTTTCTGTCCTTTGGGCTGGGGAAGAAAAGAAGCAATGGTGGGGAACATTACCACACAAACCGTATCTGAAATCTGGCAAGGTGAAACGTTAAATTCCATTAGACAATCTCATATTGAGCATGCAATAAATAAAAGTGTTCTTTGTCATGATTGTCCCGATTGGAAATCATTTCATTGGGATCAAGCCTCAGGAAAATATTTAAACCAACTTTTACAGAAAGACTAATCAAATGCACAATGACTGAAATACAGGGAGAAGGAGTGAGTGTTCACATCAGACAACCAGCATATCTTCCTGGAATTGTCTATTTTGATCAACTTCTAAAAGCAGATACACATGTTGTATATGATAATGTGCAATATGAAAGACGCCATTGGGGGAATAGAAATAAGATTCTCAATACTTCAACACCAGAGGGCTGGCAATGGTTAACGGTTCCTACAATACAGAAAGGAAAACGAGACCAATGGTACCAAGATACAAAAATAGACAACACTAAAAATTGGGCGCTAACCCATTGGAAAGCCATATCCACAAATTACTCTCACGCACCTTTCTTCAAACTTTATTCTGACTTTTTTGAAGATTTATACACAAAGCACCATTGGGACAACTTGGTAGATTTAGACATGCATATTATTAACTACCTTAAGGCACAGCTGGGAATAAATACAGAAATTGTTTTATCCTCTACTCTTCAAGTAGGTACAAATTTTGCTGACAAGAATCAACGATTAATTGAAATAGTTAAAGAACTTGGTGGAACTACTTATGTGACTGTCAAAGGGACAAATGGCTACATCGACAGTGACGATTTTGAAAAGGAAAGAATTGAACTTCTCTGGCATCAATTTAGCCATCCAACATATCCTCAATTTCAAGGTGGATTTATTCCAGGTCTTTCAGTTGTAGATTTACTTTTTAATTGTGGGCCAGCAAGTGAGTCAACAATGAAAGAGAATACACAAGCTCCTACTACAAAACCTTTCTAGGTTGGTTTATCTATCCAACTTCTCTCTAAAAATACCATCTATAAAATTAATACCGTAAGATATGTGTGTCATGATTATACCTAAAGAAACCAAGAATGCATTAACCAGATTCGTTTTTCCTATTACCGATGACATAGCCACTAAGATAAACGAAGCAAACAATAGAACATAAAACACCAAAAACATTTTATCGAAATAACCAAACAGGGGTGTAATAAATACTCCTAGCGTCAAAATTGAAGGTAGAAAATAACTCAAGCGTCTTGATGTTTGTGGAAATTTTTTGGCAAAATAACCTCTATGTTTACCAATGTTAGCAATTTGTTTTAAATAAGGTATGAACAAGGCTCTTCGATGATGGTAAACAACAATTTCGGGATCATAAATTATTCTAAAACCAGCCTTAATTATTTTCAGACACAAGAAGGTGTCTTCCCCTCCATAGAAATGGCTACCATAACCTCCCACCTCTTCCAACGTTTTCTTCCTGACTATTAAATTATAGGCTGGATAGTCATCAACAAACTGCATTTTTCCTTTGATGAAGCGATATTGAGCATGGCCACCACAAAAAAAAGATCCATAAACTAGGCCTGTGAGCTGTTCCCAATAGCTATCTTCCTTAGGAGTAATTCCTGGACCACCAACAGCAGCAATTTCAGGGTGCTGAAAGTGGACAATTGCATTTACTAGCCAGTCTTTGTCTGGGTAAGCATCATCATCAATGAAAGCACAAATTTCGCCTTTGGCTTTAATTATAGCAATATCTCTTTTTTCAGCGGGACCTGTTCGTTGCTTACCTGTTAGTATTAATCTGGTTTTTGGGTTATCAATCTTAACTGGCTTGTCACAAACTACCAAAATCTCGTAGTTTTTGTAATTTAATTTGTTAAACTTTTTTAAGTCACTAAAAAAACGACTTTCGATAACATAGAGCGGGATTATAATACTCACTTTTGGTTGTTTATTCATAGAACTACTTTAATTAGTCACCTTTATAATTCAAGTTTCTTGACCATATTCTTCCAAATAACATCTCGACCGGCACATTAGTCGATTTCAATTTAAGTTTTTCAATGGCTGTCCCCCCTGCAGGAATTACAAACTTATACACAGATGACTGGTTGTTAATGTTTACCAGAACAAAACTATTTTCAGTTGAAAGCCAATCTTTGCTTTTATCAGTTTTCCAGTAGTATTTTATTTCCACCTGATTACCAAGATTTACCAGAGTGGAAACATATGCTTGCTTGTCTGGAACAAAACCAAAAGGATTGGCTAGAAACTCTTCTGCTAAGCCAATATCTAAATTCTCAAATTCTGCACTAACTGGCCAAATCTCAGAGATACCAGGGGAATCTCCTGAAACTGAAGATTGCATACTGAAACGCATGAACCTGGCAGACTGTTTACTAAACTTTTCAAGGTTTATTTGTCCAGCTGGAATCCGTTTGTTTTGGGCAACTTGCTTAACTTGTTTCCAGTTTTTGCCATCAACTGAAGTTTCTATTTTATAACTAGTTGGACTATGGGCTTCATAGCCATTAATCCAGGCTAAGCCAGCAATATCTGTCATCTTCAACATATCAAGTGTTATAACAGCTTCTTTGCCTTCTTGCCCCCACAAGACTCTGTCTGCTTGCCATACTGTAGCCAAAGTGTTGTCTGTTAGGAAAGTTGAAATATTTTCTCGCCAGTCACTGCTGGTGGTTAGTTTTGTTGTTTTTTGGAAAGCAGATTTTTGTTTGTTGTATGCGAAAGCTTGCTGTCTTAAGTTTGTATTCTTAGCTACCTGATTTGAGAGAAGAAGAGCATTGCTGACATATGGAAACTTTAGACCATTAAGGTCAGCAGTTTTTGCTGACAATTCAAGAGTGATTTCGACTGGAGTTAACCCAGATAATGGCTCATCAAAAACAACAACTGTCTCATTCGTTTTAGTGTTATCAACCTTCCTCTCCTGTAGTTGTCTTGTATCTTTTGCAAAAAGCAGCTTTCTTGAAGTAGTTGTTGTATCAATCAGTTTTCCAGGTAGGTAGAAAAACGTATAAACATCTTTAACAGCTATGGGCTTATCATGAATATCACCAAACTCACTAGCTTTCAATAGTTCAACCAAATCGTCGTATTCAGTAACTCGTCTAATGTCATATCTATCAATACCATAATTCCAAGCAATGGCTGTTTCCTCAGGCATTTGGGCAACTGAAAAAGTATCTGCAAATTCTTGTCTTGCATCTTCGGCAACATCAAAGTAGACAATGTCACCTTGTTTGAGAGTTGGCACAAAAGCTTTAAGATCCTGGTAAAATTTTCTTGGTGGATTGGAGCGCGTCTCAACAATTTTTCTTTGCCAAGCAACTGCATTCACTAAATTACCAACACCAATACCAATAACTAAAAATAAGAGGAATTTGTTTTTGATATCACCTTGCCTATCAGTAATTACTATAGCAATCAAACCAGACAGGGCAAAAAAGGAATGGGCAAAGAAACGATTACTAGTTTCATAGGCAACTGTCGGTTGATAGGCTGCATAGGTAATCAAGTTAACCAGCAACCAGAAAAGGAAAAGTAAATACCAATTCCGTTTTTGGCTTCCCACTTTTACAATCCCCCAAAATAACAAAATGACCAAAAAGATACCGTTCAAAAACACTAATTTATTTAAGTTGCCAGCTGACAGATATGATGTTTTTAGAATCCAGTTAAAAGTAAAGTGTAGTCCTGACGGTATTAGTTTAAATACAATTTCCGCCAGCCAATCAGGAATAATGAGGTTGGAGATTGAAGAAAAGAAACTATACAGTTTTGCCAAATCTCCACCAATAACTGCTTTTAGCAAATCAGTCACTTGACTTGTTCTGGAATCAGCTCCCCTTACAAAATAGACATAGAAAATGTAGCCAAAAGGAAGAAATCTTGCTACCGATGAAGTAAATGACTTTATTAGTGGTCTGCCAAATGCCAAAAATAAAAACTCAAAAACAAAAACGACAGAAATTAGATAGTGGGTTCGATATCTAATTAGCTCGACTGCAAGAAAATAAAAACCAACTGCCAAAACATACCATTTCAAACTCGACCAAACTTTCTTGGTCTTTAGTTGTTGATTTATATTCCAATAGGACAGGAGTAAAAGTGCTATTAAAATTAAACTCAGACTTGTTCCAACTGAGTTATACAGACGAATAATGCCATCTGAAGCTACATAACCACAAGCAAACAAAAATCCAGCAACCCTTCCTCCTTTTTCGTTAACAACTTTTGCAATAACTTTATAAACCGTTAAGGTTGCAATCAAATATAAAAACAAAGACAAAGTATAATAATAGATTGTCTTAAAACCAAACAGTAAGTAAATCAGATAATAATAGCTGGCGGTATATTTATATGCCCCTCCTCCAAATATTCCTGACCCCAAATAGCCGGCCGCACCATCAATATTTGCTAGCTTAAAAAACAAGGCGTGGTCATCTTGCCAAGGAAACATTAACAAAAGCTGTCCATAAGAAATACCCACAAGTAATGTCAGAAATAACCAATAATGATTATTAAAAAAAGTTATAATTGTCTTAATTATTTTCATGTTTAGGTTTTATATTTATAAATTTCCATGCGAATTTGGATACAATGTGTCCAGGTCAATCTGTTGATACTTGTAAGGAGGATTTTTACCTATATCCTCGACTCTGTCAACCGACTCCCAAATTTCAATTTGTTTTAAAGTCACCAATGAAGATTCATTTGCAACAAAGGCAATAGCCATACTTTCGGAGTTATCAGGCGCTCTTTCAACAACTTCTTTGCTATATATACCCGGAGCACCATAAACCCTGGCACTTACTGTTTTTGTGTTACTGTTGGCAAATTCCACTTTGATATAGCCATTTCTTTTCTTTGAGGAAAGCTGGGTTGTAGTTTCGATGGTTGCCACAACTTTGTAAAGATGTCCAGGTTTTACTTTAAAGTTCTGTGGCAAATTTTGGCCATCAAAAGTTCCAATTGATACCATTTGTGTTTTTGGCCACTGCGGCAACTTTGCCATTATAAGATTTGCATCCGGTGCCTGCCAAGGCTTAGTGGCAGCAAAAATTTGATATCTAACTATTTCTTCGGCTGCAATCCCGTGATATGAATTTCGCAACTGATCCCAAGGCTTTGAGAAAAACAACTCAGGTTTGCTAAAATCAAAACTCATCCAATCATAAAAAGGATTACCTGCCCAATCAAAATTAATTAGTGCATATTCCGCTCCGTTCTCTTTGTGTTCTGCGATTGAGTACGCACCATCAAGTTCAAATTCGGTCTTGACCATCTCTGGACTCCCGGTAGGTGGATCAAAAGGGTGCGAAGCAACAACACGGCTTACATCCCAGTTTTTATACAACCAGTCTGATGTAAGCTGATAATTCCATTGCTTAGTGTTGTAATAGGTGTGAATCAAACTGTTTTTTGCCGGAACAAAAAGACAAAGTAAAAGCAACGGGAAAAATAACCATTTGGAAAAATTGGCAATACTATAAAGCAAGTATGAGGCAAAAATTATTAGAACTGGAGTAATAGTTATTAGGTTTCTGACATAAAAACCACCGTTTGAGTAATATGCAAAAATGAAAAAATATGGAATTAACACTAAAGACAGAAATGTTGCTTTTGCTAAAACACTTTTATTGATCAACCCCTTGAGGAACATAAAGACAATTCCAACTATAGTAACAACAAAAAGAATAGGACCAAAGTCATAATTGTAAAGATATGAAAGTGGAAACAGATTCACTCGACTTATGCCCATTGCGTATTTTCTTGACACATCAACCGTCCAGCCAACAGCTTTTTCTATTTCAATAAAAAAATATGGATTAGTTAGAAAGATAACCAATAATGCCACAAAGCCCGCCATGAAAGCTTCCAACCTAAACAATTTCTTAAGCGAAAACTTTCCAGATTTAAAAGCTAGCAACAAGTGTACTAATGCAAATGGAAAAATTGAGAATACTTGATACTTTGTGGCAAAAGCTGCACCCATTGCAAGGCCTGCAAGTAAATAGTTCTTTCGGCTTTCCTGTTTCCAAAGACTAACAGTTGCAATTAAAGATAAAAGCAAAAAGAAAGAATTATAGATATCTGGCAACCCAATATGAGAATTAGTAACATGTCGAAAATCGAAAGTCAAAAGTAGCGCCGCTATCAAACCAACATTTCTATTAAATAGTTTTTTACCTAACACATAAATAAGAACCACATTGCCAACCCCAAAAGCAGCAGTTAAATATCTTCCCCAATACATTGCATTCACTTCTCTGTTTCCAAGAATCTCAACTTGGAAAATTCTTTTTTTATCATGGAAGCTCAAAGGAAGTTTGATTATTCCGTCGACTATCTTGTCTATATTGATTACATAAAACTTAAGCCATGAAACAGGAATAAAGAAAACTCTGTAAGCAATGTAATTCAGATATATTGCTGGACCTGGATAATCATAACGGCCAGGGTTTAAGTTTTTGTTTCTTATCATATCCACTGCTGTGCCGTAAATAATTGGCTCATCAGAATGAAACCTGCTGTAACCAGGGTATACTCCGCCAAAACGAAGGACAGTGGCAACTAAAAGAACAATAATTAATAGATTTCTCTTCACCTGCATTGGGTATATAATAGCATGACATGAAAGACAAGTTTTCTACAATATTTTTGCATTTTTCTCTTATTGTCTCCATAGCTTGGCTTGTTTGGCACAAAACCCTCAACCAAACATTTTGGGGTGATGGCTTCATCTATGTTGATTTAGGTCAAAAAATCCTTGGCAATTCTCTACAAAGAGTTATCTGGCAGTATGATCTTTTTGGAAGGATAATATTTGATGTTATAACGCCAATCTTCAAAGCCAACTTTGCATATTATATGATCTTTCAACTATTGGTAGTAATACTGCTTTGTTACACCCTTTATTTCTTCATCTACAAACTAACAAAAGACCTATTTATGGCTTTTTTCAGCTCCATGTTTTTTATAACTAATTATGGAGCCTTATATGAAATGCTTGCTGAAGGTAACTACAATCGCTTTGTTCATCGAATCCCAAATTTTATCCCTGGCCTTATAGCAGCATATTTTCTTTTTCGTTTTTTTGCTAAAAAGAAGCCTTTACACTTAGTGCTCTCCCTAGTGTTATTCACTCTAACTATGCTTTCAGCCCATTTTTCAGTATTTCTGTGGCCATTTTTTGTTTTTACATGCCTTTTTATGGCTTTTGACATAAAAAAACCTTTAAGGTCAGTCATGTTGGGAATTATTACAGCATCTATTTTTACAGCTATCGTTTTTTTTGTAATTAGCCACTCAAACCAAAATAGTGGCTATAGCCCGGTTACATTTTTATTGCAAAACATCTCCAGTATCGAAAAAACATTTTATTTTACAACCCCCATGGTTATACCTGAAGAGTTGGTCATTTTTGTTGGTAAACATTGGCAGTTTGGAGAAATGATTCCACCATATCTTCCGCTAGTCCGAGCGTATACCACAATTATCTTCGCGTCGGCTATGATTATCGGTTTTTTACTTTACAAAAAAGATAATTATTTATTTCGCATTTTTAGCATTTGCATTCTCTCAATTTTGGCTGCCAATTTTTTAACCATTTACTCCGATCCAATAAAGTACAACCCATTTAAGTACTTTGGTGCGGGTAGACAGCTATTCGGACAATATTTTTATTATGTTTTGGCTTTGCCAATTGCCATCAAAGTGCTACCGTGGAAAAAAGAAAACTCATATAAAGGGGTGTTGGTGGCTCTGATTATACTTTCAACTATTTATAATACCTATCACAGCTGGAAAATGATCGATTCAACACAATACTCATATGAAGCAATGAAGCGGTATCTAGCCCATATCAAACAAATTCAGCCACAATTTACGGACAACTCTGCAATTATTGTTCCCCCGTACTTCATGGCCGCAAGTGCTTACGTCAACCGCTTTTATGGTTCTCCAACTGTTGCTTTTGTAACTGCTCCAGAAGACATTGAAAAAGTGCTGAAACTTGATCGAGAAAACGTATTTGTTATTTCCTATGACTACGAAAAAACAACTAAAGGGGAATTCAAAGCAGACAGAGGAAAAATAATTGACTTAACAAACCCCTATCGTCAAGGAGTGGAATTTAGTAATTTACCTTTATAAATCTCCAGCGAATTATAATCATTCATAACAAACCGCCATTCGGCAGTTGTGGCGTCATAACCATCTTTCAAACCAGCAACAATTTTTTGGTGCTCTTCTATTTGACTAACAACTTCTTTCTTTTGCTCCTGGCTTGCACCTTTTGCCAACATATACTCTGTCAATTGCCCTGCTGTTGTCTCATAACGGGTGCTTGCATTTTCAATGTTGGCTGCAAGTTTATTACTTGTAATATACGAGAGTTCATTTAATCTTCTATTCAAAAGAGTTTGATAATAATCAATTTTTTTGTCTGAACTAAATTTAAATGCCAGACCAATCTTCTCTTTCAATCGCTTTACGTTGTAATCAAATTTTTTGTCTGGATTTACTGCCTCTTTACCAACTTCGTAAGCAGATATCAGAGAAAACGAGGAAGCAACAAACATTAAAAAGACTGTTAAAACTAAAAGATACTTTTTCATTAGTAATTATTTTTTCTTAGCATGTATCAACACATGCGAAAAAGGCATTCCTTTATGAATTGGTTTAATACTAACACTAAAACCAAGATTTGTCAGAAGTTGCTTCCATTGGTGAGATTTTCGATAATAAAAATCGGTAGAAAAAGCCCTACCCTCAAAAAGAATTGGGACTGTTATGGCATCGGTCAACCAGGTAAAGACATATTTTAAAAATGGTTGGGTATCGATTTCCAATATAATTAAATCTTTACCCTTCTTAAGTGACTTCGAAATTCTTGCCAAAAGTATTTCCTGATCGTGTCTTGATGGCAAGTGATGCAAAACATGAACCAAGGTAACTGCATCCACTGCAGGAATTTTCGCCTCTAAAATATTACCCTTTGTGAATCTGGCATTTTTTATACCCTTATTAGCAATCTTTGCCCGATCACTGTTTAGTTCAATACCAAAAACCTTACGTTTTGCCGAACCAATCGCCAAATAGTTACCAAGCAAACCATCACCACTACCCAAATCAATTACTGAAGCGGACTTTCCAATAAGTTTTTCAACGGGTTCATAGGGAGCATCCCAGGCGCGAATAAGAGCAAAGGTTTCGCCAAAGCCTTCACCTTTATAAAGATCAATTGTTGTTTGTAGTTGAGGAGAAATTTTCGGTTCACCTTCGATAAGAAAAAGGACTTTAAAGAACAAACCTACTGCTAGTTCCATTAATCTTTTTATCGTCTTCATAAATTTTACTCTTTTAGAGTATAATAGGGACAAATGAAAATACAAGTGTCAGTAGTTATTCCCACCTACAACGAAGAACAAAACATTCCACTTCTATATCAGAGGCTCAAAAATACCTTGAAGAAAACCGTTTCTAGTTATGAAATGATTTTTGTCAACGATGGCAGCATTGACAACTCGCTAGAGCGTATTTCTATCTTGGTCAAGAAGGACAAAAATGTGAAACTAATTTCTTTTTCCAGAAATTTTGGCCACATGGCTGCAGTTAGTGCCGGACTAGCCCATGCACATGGAGAGAAAGTAGTTCTGATGGATGCTGACTTACAGGATCCTCCGGAAGTGATTGAGAAACTGTACAAAAAATCTCTTGAGGGATTTGATGTTGTGTATGGCGTAAAAAAGAATAGAAAAGAAGGCATTATCAAAAAAGCAATGTTTAATCTATTTTATAAAATCCTAAACGCAGTTTCTGCCTACAAAATGCCACTAAACGCTGGTACTTTTTCACTAATGGATCGCAAAATAGTAGACATTTTAGTTTCACTACCAGAGAAAAATAAATATCTAAGCGGGTTGCGGTCTTGGACTGGCTTTTCGCAAACTGGAGTAGTATATGAACGACAAGCCAGAAACGCGGGAGATGCATCATCACTTAAGAAACTTACAAAGCTGGCAATGGATGGTTTGATTTCCTTTTCCTATATTCCATTAAGAATGGCCAGCATCCTGGGCTTTATAACAGCTTCGGTTGCACTTGTGGCAATCTTTGTTGTTGCAGCTCTAAGGATATTTTGGGGGGTAGGTATTATTGGCTGGGCATCAACTATGTCTACTATTCTCTTGGTTTCTGGAGCACAACTAATTACGCTTGGAATAATTGGCGAATACTTGGCCAGGATATATGATGAAGTCAAAAACCGTCCAGAATATATAATTGCTCAAAAAAAGGGCTTTTAAAAATTACTTTTCAAGATCTTTTCGCAATATCTTGAAACTTTGGAAATAGTCTCCCCATTTTATTGGCCACATAATAGTTGTAAAAAGTTTACTGTCTGGTACTTTTCTCATCTTTTGAATTAGTTTTCGCTTTTCCCATGTTGATTTACGGTTTTTAAAATTCCAAACATAGGCTCTAATAATCATTAGGGCATTCTTGAATTTCCCAATTACTAAAAATGAAATTAGTAAACCCAATGAAACCACAATATGGAAAGTCAGTAACATCAATAAATTCCCAAACTCCAAGTTTTTTATAAAAGAAGCAATTCTATTTTTATAATTGTTGTAGTTTAACTCCACACCACTCAAGCGCCTTGCTGTATAGCCTAATTTGTGGAAAATGTGAGATTTTGGGTAATACAAAATTCTTTTTCCAGACAGCCAAACTCGCCAAGCAAAATCTGTTTCTTCAAAATAGCTACCGAAGTCGGCATCAAAAAGTCCAATTTCATCAATAACTGATTTTCTAATTAGCACACACGCACCCTTGGGTGAAAAAATGTCTGCTTGTTTGGCAAATTCTGGTGAGTCTTTTTTCATATACCCCCAATGGCGTAAAAAACCTGTCCAAGTAAGAAATGATCCTGCGTTGTCCAACAGTCCATCACTATCCATTAAGTAAATCTTGGGCTGAAGTGCAGCCACTTGTTCTTCGCTATCCAATTTTTCAACTAAGGGCTGCAAAAACTCAGGTGTTACTTTGGTGTCATTATTTAGAAGTAAAACATATTTGCCTTTTGCTTTTTCCAGAGCCTGGTTGTTGGCCGGAGCAAAACCAACATTGGTGGTATTTTTAATTAGATGGTAACTTTTAAGCGGAAGTTTGTACTTTTGGGGATATTCCTCACTACCGTCATTACTACCATTGTCAACCAGAATCAGTTCCCAATTTGGATAAGTAATTTTCTTCAAAGTTGCCAAACAATCTTGGAACACCTTACCTCCATTCCAATTGACAACAATACAAGAAACCAGAGGAAAAGGCGTTTTCATTATGCTATTATTATAGTCTGTGAAGCTCAAAAAAGCATTGGTAACAGGAGGAGCCGGATTCATTGGTTCACATTTGTGTGAACAATTAATTGCCAATGGTTACCAAGTAACAGCTTTAGACAATCTCTTTGCTGGGTCTTTAAAAAATTTGCAAAATATCTCCAAAAACAAAAATTTCAGGTTTATTAAAGGTGATGTTCGAGATGAAAAACTAATCGACCATGAAGTTAAGAGACACGACATTGTCTACCACTTAGCTGCGATTGTTGGGGTAACGGTGGTTGTTAACAATCCACTGGAAAATATTTCAGTTAATGTTGAAGGTACAAAGACAGTCGCCGAAGCTTGTTTAAAGCATAAAAAGAAAATTGTTTTCACTTCTTCCTCAGAAGTCTACGGTAAAAACTCTAAGGTACCACTTAAAGAGGAAGCGTCTGAAAGTGTCTTTGGTTCAACCAAAGTAAGTAGGTGGGCATATGGCTTGGCCAAGGCTTTGGGGGAACACATGTTATTTGGCTATCAAGAAAAAGGCTTGGAATTTGCGATTGTGCGTTATTTTAATTGCTTTGGCCCAAGAGGCATCAATCCCAATTATGCCAATGTTATACCAAAATTTATTGGTCAAGCCTTAAGAAATGAAGAAATAACCGTTCATGGCAAAGGAAGTGGTACACGCTGTTTTTGCTATGTAGACGACACCGTCAGAGGTACTATTTTAGCTGGAGATAATTTGAGAAATGATGTGGTCAATATAGGCTCAAACAAAGAAATTAGCATCTTAAAACTCGCACAAACAATCATTAAACTTACAAAAAGTGACTCCAAGATTATCTTTATTCCAGAAAACAAAGTTTACACCAGAAATTATGAAAGTGCCCAAAGACGTGTCCCAAATATTGCTAAAGCTCAAAACCTATTGGGTTTCAAAAGAAAAGTTAATTTCGAAAATGGACTTAAACAAACTGTCGAGTGGACAAGACATCAGTTAAAGAAGTAAAATTCTCCCAGATGCAACCACAAATATCCTTTATTTTACCAGCAAAAAACGAGGAGGGCTCAATCGATATTCTTTATTCCGAAATCATTGAGGTGCTCAAAAAGATCAAAAAAAGCTACGAAATAATAATTATTGATGATGGCTCGACCGACAAAACCTACCAGAAAGCTCTAGATTTGGCCAAGAAGGATAATAATGTAAAGATTATTAAGCTTCGCGGCAACTTTGGTAAATCAGTGGGATTACAAATTGGCTTTAGCAAGGCTCAGGGAGAAATAATCTTCACCATGGATGTAGACCTGCAAGACAATCCAAAGGAAATTCCAAACTTTTTAAAGAAACTTGATGAAGGTTATGATTTGGTTTCTGGTTGGAAGAAAAAACGACACGATCCAATTTCTAAAACCATTCCTTCGTTTATTGTTAATACTTTAGTTAAAATGATGTCAGGACTCAACATTCATGACGTCAATTGCGGTTTTAAAGCCTACAGAAGAGTTGTTATCCAAAATCTTAATTTGTATGGTGACCTATATAGATTTATTCCAGTCCTCGCTCACAGGCAAAACTTTAAAGTCACTGAAATTCCTGTCGAACACCGCGCCAGAAAATATGGTAAATCAAAATTTGGCTGGAAAAGATTTGTCAGTGGTTGGCTTGATTTACTAACTCTGTTTTTTCTGATTAGATACTTAAGGCGTCCTGGACACTTCTTTGGAACACTTGGGTTTTCTTCTTTTTTTGCTGGCTTTTTGATTGGCCTCTATATAGCTTATCTCAGAATAACAACCGGGGGCATTCAGTATCGTCACCCACTTTTGTTTTTGGGCATGCTTTTAATGATTATTGGTGTGCAGCTTATCTCAACCGGTCTTATTGCAGAACTAATTATTCATACTAAAAGTAAGTTAGATTATTCATCTTACATTGAAGCTGAAACTAATTAAAAGCAGAGTGGGGAAATATTACCGTTAAACTATAAAGGTAGTTTAAGTGGCTCAATGGTTACTGCGTCAACACTAATATCCATTGGATAGTCAAAACACTCTATAGAAAAGTTGACAGTATTTTCAATGCCTATGGTAGGAATCGTAATGTTGTAGCCTCTTAACCAACCATCTGCAAACAAAATTATTTTCTCAGATCCACTTCCATACCCCACAGCTTCCCATTTAACACACACTTCTGTCCCACTTGCCATATACGCTTTCAAAGCAACAATATCAGCATTATCTTTCAAGTAGGTCAAAGGCCTTGATTTTACGTCCAATGCTTTGGCGATGTTTATTTTTGAACTAGCAGCTGGAATAGGAATAATTTCATATACTACCGGTGCATCTTTGTTGTTTGTTTGTTGGATAATAACATCCAAAGTATTTACCAAAACTGGTTTATCGAATATTAGCTTTACTAATTCATTATTGTCCTCTGTTTCAATTTTCGTTGCCATTTCTTGTCCATCTGCATAAACTGTAAAAGAAGTAGGTTGTCTTTGAACGGATCCAACAAGCAAAGCTAGTCCACTAATGTTTACTTTTCCTGCTTTAGTACGTACTTCAATTATTGGTTTGTCTTGCTTAAACCACGCTTGCCTGTTGGCCAGCCAATATGTACTATCATCAAAATCGTTTATACTTTCGCCTTGAGTATCCTCGGCTTGATGCGAAACTGTAACAGAAAGATTCTTCTTAAGAATACTTACTTGACGCCAGAAGTCAAATATTTCAGCCGCAACAAAGTCGCCCAGCTTTATGTCGGCTATCTGAGTAGTAAGGTCCAGTTTTCCCACTTTTGCCGATATGTGTAAAATCATGTTCGATGGAGAAGTAAACTGGTAATTGTCAATCTGAAATTTTTTTCCACTAGTAGCCACATATTTGACTGCTTGCGAATTTTGCAACAGCTGTCTAACCTTCGAAGTAGTATTTATTAAGATTCCATTATCAAAATAAAAAGTATATAGTTTAGCAACATCAATTTCCCCGCTCTTAATTCCTCTCTCAAATAAGTCACTCTCGGTAATTAGTGTTAAATCACGATAGTTCAGGCCAAACTCAGTACCCAATGCTGATTCTGAAGGTGTATAACCTACACGTAAAAAGTCAATATATCTATTTTTTTCCTGTACTGGGAAATCAAAATAAAAAATACTTCCTGCTGCAGGCTTGCCAACTTGATCTCGCAGCTGAGTATAAAAACTTTCTCGTAGTTTGCTGTCAACCAAATGCTTACCAAAGTAAATATTTGAAAGAACAGAAAATACTAAAACCAAACTAATAAATAGCTTACAGTTTTTTTGCCAAAGGGGAAATTTAGTGTTGATAAAAAGACTACTAAAACCAAGAGGAACCCGGGAAAACTAGGCAGTAAATAGCGGTGATCTGATTGCAATAACCAGTCGGTTCTCATTCCGTAGGGTGCATATTGGGAAATATACCAAATAACTCCAAAAAAGCTAACAATTGTTACTTCTCGCTTGTTTCTATTTTTGAATAAAAAGTATAAAAACACCAAAGACAAAACAACTCCAGTGACAACATACAAACTTAGTTTTTCTATTTCAAACACCTCGATCAAAATCAATGATCCAAGATTAGCAAAGAAATATTTTACCTTAACTAACAGGTCTGGCTTTAGACCAGAAACAATACTTATCGCTCCTACCGGTGACCCATAAAAAAATACACCAAAATGTAGCACTGTATACATCAAAGAAAGTACTAGTCTTTTACCAAATTTCCACTTTCCTGGGAAGAGATATATGACAGCCAGTACTGGAATGATGTAAGTAAAGG
>JBBTWO010000054.1:0-1171 GCA_038062745.1 Patescibacteria group bacterium
TTAAAACAGGAAAATACAAAAGTAAAACAAATAAAAAAGTAAGTCCAAAAAACCAATATTTTTTAACTAAATTCATTAACTAGTTTCTTTTAAGCTTTTTATGAAGCAATAAATAACTTAACAAACAAGTCCACGACACCAACGAGACAACATTACCAATTGTTCTTATCTGTGTATTTTCAAATTTAACCTCAACATTATGTTCTCCTTTTGGAAGTTCAATCCACATTCTTCCCCATTCCTCTTCCTGTGGGACAAATGGGGCTACCTTATTTCCATCAACATACGCTACCCAACCAGGAAAATAAAACGTATTCACTCTTACCCAAGCCTTGTCATCTTCAACATTTGCTTTGAAGTTAGACCAATTAGTTCCCTGAGACATATCTGAAACTACAACCTTACCTCGGGCAACTTCAGCTACATACTTTTGTGGAGCTTTGGGCGCAGTTTTGGCTGTGATTGGCAAATAATCATAAATACCAGCTGTTTGCTGCAAGTCCCAAGCTACACCCGACAATTTCTCTTGATCGGTTAATTTCCCCAATTTTCCATGTTCTGGCTTAAAATAATACCAATTAAGAGAAATGACAAAAATAATTAAGGCTGCTGACAATAAAATTCTGTAATTTTTAGCCACAGTCTTTGGTAAAAACCAAATAAGTGCTCCAATAATAAAAGAAAAGGAAAATGTTGGTAAAACTAAAAATCTCCAAGGAAACTGAAGATACTTCATTGGAGATACAAATAGCCAAATTGGTGTAGATTTGCTATGCACAAAAAAGGTTGCAACCCAGCCAACCAAAAACATTAATCCCACGGCCAAAAATGTGGTATCAATTTTTTTATTTTTTATGCTTTTGTAAACAAACAAACCAAAGATAACTAAAGAAAGTACCCAATGCAGGTGACCAACTTGGAAACTCATACCATCATTCTCCAGCCAAACGGATGGACCATATCCCCAAAACCGTGAGAATAATAATTGATTAATGGTGGCAAAATGACCACTGTAATCGTAGTAACCAACCAAAACGCTGTCAATGTGGGTAAACTTATTCTCTATTAATGCAGGAAGTGTAAAAAATGCAGCCAAACCAAATGCCCAAATTCCACTTACTAGCAAATGGGGGATACGCTTAAAGGATTTAAATTTTAATAACCAAATACC
>JBBTWO010000055.1:0-14649 GCA_038062745.1 Patescibacteria group bacterium
ACGCAGGGACGCAAAGGTTGGCTTACTACGGATGGAAATCGTAGGGAAAGCGTAAGAGTTTAAGCCAGCTTGACTGTGAGGCAGACATGCCAAACAGGTACGAAAGTAGGCTCTAGTGATCCTCCGATCGGTAATGGGTACCGACGGAGCTTAATGGATAAAAGCTACCCCGGGGATAACAGAGTAGTCGCATCCGAGAGTCCATATCGACGATGCGGTTCGCTACCTCGATAGAATGATGTCGCCTTTGACAGCAATGTCAGAGTGAATAATTTGGCTAATAACGGTGAAACCCTCTTGCTTTCGATTATTCTTCGGAATAAACTGAAAGAATAAAGGGCAATACCGTGGGAAGTCGAAGAGGTAAATTAGTTGGCAAAGTTCTGGAAGCATATAAGAAAGACCTTAAACTTTCTTCTGTTCAAATATCTATATTATGTGGATCTTTGTTAGGAGATGGTACTTTAGGACTTGGTTATAAAGCTTCTAATGCTAACTACAAGGTGGATCATGGTATTCCTCAAAAAGAATATGTTTTCTGGAAGTACGAAAAATTTAAAGAGTGGGTTTTAACTCCTCCTAAAATTAGTTTTCGTACAAATGAAAATGGTGAAAAGTATAAAAAATCATTTTGGTTTAGAACTGTTCGCCATCCAGAGATTACTTTCTTTAGAAATCTTTTTTATCCGCAAGGAAAAAAGATAGTACCAAAGAATATTGAAAAATATTTAGATCCTCTTGGTTTCGCAGTTTGGATAATGGATGATGGAAGTTTCAATAGAGGTATGTATGACATAAGTACATATTCTTTTACAGAAACTGAAATCACATTATTACTGCAAGTTCTGAAAAACAAATTTGGTTTAGTTGGAAATTATTTCAACGATAGAGATATAGGTTTTAGAATGTATTTTCCAAAATCTCAAACTATCAAAATAAGTTCTTTAATTTCGCCATATGTTATTCAGACTATGAAATATAAATTACCCCTTTTGACCCCGTAGAGACTGATCTCGAAAGAGAGAGATGGATAGCTCAGATTTTTCTTTAAGAAAAATCAAATTTTAGCTACCATAACATGCCAAGCACCCTTACTGAACTATGAATAATACCTGATGCAAGTGTTATTGAAAGGGTGAAGATATAGTCCGTGCCTTTAGAAATAAAGGGAGAGCCATGGTCGGCTCAGCACATCCTGGGGCTGGAGAAGGTCCCAAGGGTCGGTCTGTTCGCCCGTTAAAGTGCTACGTGAGCTGGGTTCAGAGCGTCGCAAGACAGCTCGGCCTCTATCCGGTGGAATCGTTGAATCTTGAGGAAAGTTGACCCTAGTACGAGAGGACCGGGTTGAGGGAATCTCTAGTGTGCCGGTTGTCATGTCAATGGCAGCGCCGGGTAGCTACGTTCCCAAGGGATAACCGCTGAAAGCATCTAAGTGGGAAGCCCATTCCAAGATTAGGATTCATTATGAGACCCCTGGCAGAATACCAGGTTGATCGGCAGGCGGTGGAAGCACTGTAAAGTGTTAAGCCTACCTTGTACGAATCGGTCCATAGACTCTTTTTTTTCTTTTCAAGTTTTTTGTGAAGAAGGACTTTTCGATCTTTTCCTTTAAAGGTTATTAAGAAAACTTTTCAAGTTTTCAAATTTAATAAATTAAATTTTCAAAATATTGGTCTGGTGATTTGTGCGACATCGAACCACCTGTTCTCATTCCGAACACAGAAGTGAAAGGTGTCAGCGGCGACGATAGTTTCCGGGCAACTGGGCGCGAAAATAGCTCATCGCCAGTCCTATGTTTTGAAAATAAAATGTGCGATTCGCTGGCTCCACGTCTAGTGTAGTAGCTCATCGCCAGTCCTATGTTTTGAAAATAAATGTGCGATTCGCTGGCTCCACTCTAGTGTAGTAGCTCATCGCCAGTCCTATGTTTTGAAAATAAAAATTAATCCACTGTAACAGGTGGATTTTTTGTGACATAAGAAGTACAATAGCCTATATCATATAGAAAGGTGGAAAAAATGAATGAAAGCTACAACAATGGAAGAACTCCTAGCAGCACATGGAGGTAACGTTCGTTCCTTCAGACGTGGTGAGAGAGTAGAAGCAACCCTTACAAATCTTTTTAAGAATTCAGCAACTTTTGATATCGGCGGTAAAGCAGAAGGCATGCTTATTGATCTTTACTTCAACGAATCTAAAGACTATGTACGAGGTATGAAAGTTGGCGACAAAGTTCAAGCCGTTGTCATTAACCCTGAAACTCCAGATGGGGCAGTCCTTCTTTCTCTGAGAAACGCAGCCTATGATTCAGTTTGGGAGAGATTAAAAGAAATTAAAGAAAAAGGCAAGATCTTAAGTGTCAAAATAACAGGCGTTAGTGGAAATGGATTGACTGCTGATTTTGAATCTGTTTCAGGCTACATTCCCCAAGCAAATCTGGGAAAGAAAGCACAAGAGAACTTTGAAGATTTAATTGATCAACACTTAAAAGTGAAAGTTATTGAAATAGATAAAACAAAAGACAGAGTAGTATTTTCCGAGAAAGCAGTTTCTGAAGCCGAAAGCATGGAACTTAATCAAAAGGCTGTAGAAAGCGTGAAAGAGGGTGAAACATATGAAGCAGTAGTCACTCAAAATACTTCCTTTGGCTCATTTGTTGAATTGAAAGCCAAAGTAAATGGCAAAGTTGTTCCTGTAGAAGGATTGGTACATGTATCAGAACTTTCTTGGGAAAAAGTTGCAGATCCATCATCTGTTGTAAAAGTAGGGGACAAGTTAAAAGTTATGGTTTTGGGACCAAGGGATGGCAAACTTGCATTATCAGTTAAACATGCACAAGATGACCCTTGGAAGACAATTGCAGATAAATATCAAAAAGACACAAAAGTAAAAGGAACCATTACCAAACAATCTGATTATGGTATGTTTGTTCAACTAGAGCCTGGTATTGAAGGACTAGTTCACATGACAAAGATAGCTCCAGGAACAAGATTTGAGACCGGCCAAGAAGTGAATGTATGTGTAGAAGAAATTGACCCAATTCAGCGAAAAATCTCCTTAGGTATGGTCTTAACTGCTAAGCCGGTTAATTATAGATAAATGCTTCCCTGCGAGTTATCAATAGAACAAATCATTAATAGTGAAGATTTCGTCTTCATCGCTGATGGAGTTGATTCATCAGTTTATAGATACCAGGATAAAGCTATAAAAATATATGACAATGGCGGCTTTGTCCTAAGTTTCTACACAGAGATAATTAATAAGTCATCTCTATACTTGAATAATAATCCCAAGTTTTTTACTTTACCATCAGGTGACAGAATTCCAATCACAATTAACCCGATTGATTGTGTCAGAGAAGAGAATGGAAACTTTAGTACAATATCTCCTTTTGTTGAGGGATTAAATTTAATCGATCTGTTAAATGGAGAGGATTGTGAAGATGTATTTGGAATGGAACTTTTGGAACTTAAGTTTAGAATTATGGGCATTATTAGAACTATTGGAAAAGATTTGCAGAAAAATTTTGATTTGTCAGAATTTAATATTTTAGCTATGAATGTAAAGTTAACACCCAATTCAATTGTTATAACAGACTTTGGATTAAGTATTGAGGATATAAAACCTATTTGACCAGATATTGTAACTACTGTATAAAAGATGAATGGCCAAGTTAATCTCCAAGTATATATGTCAGCAGTGTGGATATGAATCAACTAAATGGATGGGGAAATGTCCTGACTGTGGTACTTGGAATTCTTTTGTCGAATCAGTTGTTGAAACTAAATCTGGCAGTAAAAACAAAAGAAGTGGAAGTGTAGTTATTACTCCACAGAACTTAACTGAAGTAAAACTATCAAAGACGCCTCGGACTTCAACTAAAATATCAGAACTTGATCGGGTATTGGGTGGTGGAATAGTAAATGGCCAAGTAACTTTAATTGCAGGTGAACCTGGAATTGGAAAGTCCACAATACTATTACAAGTGGCCGATAACATGGGAAAAATACTCTATGTCTCTGGAGAAGAATCTGCCACTCAAATTAAGCTCCGTGCCGAAAGACTTGGTATTAAAAGCAAAGACATCCAACTTATGGAGTCAACAGATATAGATAGTATAGTTGAAACGGCCGAGAGTATAAAGTCTGACTTGGGATTATTAATAGTAGACAGTATTCAAACAGTTTCCACTTCTGATCTCACCGGGCTTGCAGGATCTGTTGGCCAGGTAAGAGAGTCAGCATTTAGACTTGTAAAGTTTGCCAAAGCAAATGGCATACCCGTTATTGTTGTTGGTCACGTAACAAAGCAAGGTTCAGTTGCAGGACCATCGGTACTAGCACATATTGTTGATACTGTTGTTTGGTTTGAAGGTGATAAAAATCTGCAATACAGGTTACTTCGGGCTATGAAGAATCGGTTTGGATCAACAGATGAGGTGGGAATATTTACTATGGAGGAGAAAGGCCTTATGTGTGTAGAAGAAACATCCAAGATGTTTTTGTCAGATGAGCGAAAAAATGTGGCTGGATCAGTCACAACTTCTATTATGGAAGGCACACGCCCCATACTTATTGAGGTTCAGTCACTTGTTGTTACATCAAAACTTGCCTTTCCAAAACGAGTAGCTCAAGGAGTCGATAGTAAGCGAATAGAGCTTATTTTAGCCATTTTACAAAGACGGGCTGGAATTCCAGTTGGCGACTATGATGTCTATGTAAATGTTGTTGGAGGTATAGTGGTAAAAGATCCGTCAGCGGATTTGGCAATTGCCCTGTCGGTTGCCTCGTCATATTTTGACAAACCAGTTTCCAAAAACACCGTTGCCGTTGGAGAAGTTGATTTGTTGGGAGATATCAGACCAATACGGGGAATTGAGAAAATTGTTAAGGATGCCAAAAGACAGGGCTTTAGTAATATTGTCTCAAATACCGATTTCAAATATTTAACCGATGCAATTAAGGCTCTGCTTCTATAGGTTTTCAACAAGTTATCCACAACCGTTAGTGTAGGTAAAAATATCCCGCATTACAGGCATTAATTGCCTATTAATAATTATAGGTATAGTGGGGAATTGGCAATTAATTTATTATGGGATTTGACAAACTGTTTGGAGGAGAGCTAAAATGTATTCGTACCTTAGAAAACAAAAAAAAGAGCAGCGCTGTCGATAGGTTTTGGCTAAGCGTGAACTATTTCCAAACTCTCTACGAACAGAAATGCTCTTTTTATTCGTACTACTTTTTCAGGCAGGTAAATGTAAAAAGTAATACAAGAATAGACTAGAGATTATGTAATTAGTTGTCAATATGCATTTAGTCGATTTGGCCTTAGTAGTGACGGGTGGAGTGTAGGGCAGGCATACCACTCGTCTCTCCTGGGGCCAATTTTGTTTAAACTCCTACATTTTTCTTACAATTTTAGAGGTTGATAGAGGTTGAGAATTTGCATTTCACATGTTTCCCCCCTATAATACGCACAACTGCTCAGTATTTATTATGTTTAAAAAAGGACTTCTAATTTTAATTTTAGCCTCATTAGCTTTTGTTGGTGGAAACCTATATATCAAGAACTTTAATAAGATCTATGACACCCATGCTCTTGGCGAAGGAGATATAACAGGTTGTGTCGCATTCTTTAGATATACATGCCCTGGTGACAGTCTAAGTTCCGACGGTGGTTGTAATATGTCTGGACAAAAATTTGACAACTATCCTGGATTTATAGAAGGTTATTGTGGAACGCAACAAATAGATTGTCTTACTGATTGTGACGAGAATGGAATGAATTGTACAGATAAATTTATAGCAAGTGAAAAAGATACCTCTTCTTGTACACCAGACATCCCTCCTATAGAACCACCAGCTCCATCAACATCACCATCGTGTAATTCATATTGTGATACTGTTGCTGATTGTGCAGGTTTGGGTAATGCTATTTGTACAGAATTCCATACTTGTTACAGTGCTTCTGCTTGTGGAGACAATCCTCCACCTGAAGGAGAAGGACCAAATAATTACTGTGAAGATGTGCGTGCTTTTGATACTTTGGGAAATAGGCTAACAGGTAGTGAATTAAGAAGCTTAGAAACTGGTGACCAGGTAAGGTTTAGTATCACTGGTAAGCCAGATAAAGATGCTTACAACAGAGCTAGATTTACAATTAATGGTGATACTGTAGAGACAAATGATGAAGAAGGTGGTCATTTCTTTTATGACTTTACTTTGCCAGAAGGAGAAGACAGTTTTGATGTTCGAGGTCAAGTACACTTAAGATCACAGGATCAGTGGATAAAGGAAGAAAAAGATGGCTCCAAGTGTGAACTAAATTTTGAATTGGCTGATGAAACACCAACACCAACCCCTACTGCTACAGCCACACCTACACCAACCGCGACGCCAACACCAACACCAACCCCTACTCCTACAGCCACTCCCACTGCGACACCTACTGGTACGCCGACTTCAACCCCAACAATTACACCAACACCTACAGCCACTCCAACACCTGGAACACAACTAAAGATGTGTAAATATGAAGATGATGATGGAGATGGTGTAAAAGATTTCTTTGAATGGGCAATGTCTTGGACATTCAGATACACATACAATGGAACAACCTATGAAGTAGACAGTAATTGGTGGAACTTGTTTACCCAAGGCTGTGCAATTGTTGACGTACCAGCTGGTGTTGAAGTCTCAGTTGAAGAAGAAACCAGAAGTGGATGGAGATTAACAGGTGTATGGGTAGATGGAGTAAGAATTGATCAAATGCCATACATATATACCACTGATGCAGATTTGGTAAAAGTTATCTGGTTTTTGAATACCTTTACACCAGAGGACGTAACACCTACACCAACCGCTACTCCTACAAGTTCACCTACAGCTACACCAACAGGAAGTCCATCAGCAACACCAACTGTAACGCCAACTGTAACACCAACACCTACTGCAACACCAGCTGGTGATACCCAATTGAAGTTATGTAAATATGAAGATGACAATGGTAATGGAGAAAGAAATAATGGAGAGAATGTCTTAAGTTGGAGATTTAGAATTACATATAATGGTGCAACTCACGAAGTGGATAGTAATTGGTGGAATGTCTTTACCCAAGGCTGTGCAGTAGTTGATGTTCCAGCAGATACTCAAATAACAGTTGAAGAAGAAACCAGAAGTGGATGGAGATTGACTGGTGTTTGGCAAGATGGGATTAGAATCGATGGAGCTACTTATGGATACACGTCTGACATTGATGCAGTTAAAGTATTGTGGTTTATGAACACATTTACACCCAATGAGACACCAACTAGTGCATGTGTAGACTTGGACGCCAACCCATCATCTGGAACTGAGGACCTAACAGTAGAATTAACTGGGAGTGGAAGTGACAGTAATGGATCAATTGCCCAATATGAATATAATTTTGGAGATGGAACTATTGTGACTGAATCTGATAATAAATCTACTCATACTTATTTAAACCCTGGAAATTACACAGCTATCTTGAAAGTTAAAGACTCACGAGGCAACTGGGTAACAAGTGACAATTGTCGAACTAATATTACAGTGAACACTAGACCGCAAGTTCTAGGAACCACTGCTCCAAAAGAATTGCCAAAAACTGGTATTCCAGGATTGACATTTGCAACAGTCTCCGCTATCTCCACCGGAGTTGGAATATATCTTTACAGAAGGTTTAAACTTTTGTAAAACTATGTATCCACGAGGCATTATTTACCAAAAAGGAATTTCAAAACGACATGGAGTAATCATTGTTCGTGCGCCTTTGATTGTGAGAATGACATATGGCTTTTTACGAGGAATAGGTGCAGGTCTGATTGGATTTGTAATCATAGCCTTGGTGTTTACTTTTGGACCGATTGTTAAAGAAGAGACTTCTTACCTTTTACTAAAAGATGAGAAACAGATTCTTGAACAACTGGAGACTACCAAGGCTTTAGAAACTTCCCAAATCCAGGAAGAAGCTCAACGATTAGGGTTGGATTCCCACTATTCTTTATATATTCCCAAAATTAACGCTAAATCAAAAATTATTGCTAATGTGGATGTCAATTCAACCACTGATTACCAAGCGGCCCTCAAAGAAGGAGTGGCTCATGCCAGGGGGACATATTTTCCAGGCCAAGGAAAGCTTATTTATTTGTTTGCCCATTCAACCGACAGTCCACTAAATTTTGCTCGGTACAATGCAGTCTTTTATATGGTCAGAAAGCTAGATGAGGGAGACAGAGTAACCATCTATTTTGCAGACCAAAAATATGAATATCAAGTAACCCAAAAAGTAATAACTAATCCTGCAGATGTGTCCTGGTTGACCAAAGGCTACACTGAAGAAACTTTGGTCCTACAAACCTGTGATCCACCAGGCACTACCTGGAACAGACTATTAGTCTTGGCCAAAAGAGTAAAATGATTGAGTTTGAAGATTATTTGGAAAAACATGACGTGGTGTCCGTTTCGTTTTCTCCAGACAAATTTAGAGCTGATACAAGGTTGGAGCTGCAAAGATTGGGGATTTCCGATCCGGGTGGTATTGTTGAGAAAGTTATCTTTGGTCATGGTGATTTGAGTGGAAGTGATGAAGCAGTTGTCTCTTGGCAGGCAGACAGGGATCAACCATCAGAAATTTATTGTATTTTTGATATTGAGAAAATATTCTCTCAGGTCAGTAAAACCATAGGAAAACCACCATTTAGCGATAGTTTAGAAATGTCTCGAGAATATTTAAGGGGAATGATGATTTGTCGTTGGCTGCATGAAAGAAGACATTTAGTTCAGTTTGTATCAGAAGAATTAAATACCCAGTGTGATCAGGAGGATATTAGGATTAAAAATGCCAAACGCAATCTGGCTAAGTTAACTAGGACGCTTGAATGTTTATCTGCTAGTTTTGTAATTAATGATATTTTAAAACCTCTCCAAGAAGATGCAAATTTGGAAGGAATTGTTAGCTTGGCAGCTCTTCTTGGTCTGAAAATGGGATATAGCTTTCTTAAAAAGCAACTTGGCGGCATTTTATATGCTAGCGATTGGTCAGAAATAGATGCGCATTCTCATGAACAAGATCCATTACATGTTAATCCTTTTGACATTGTTTTTGAGGATCCTTGACATTTAGACGTCTCCGTAGGAAAATCAGTGCGACCTAAAAAATGAAAAAATTAGCTCTCATCTTTGTTCTTGCTGTAGCCTTCTTTTTGTCTTTTGCAACTACCTCTTTTGCTGCCAGTTCTTATTTTTCCTTTGATCCAACTCTTTTGACTTTGACTCCGGGAGAAAGTGTTGTTGGAAGTGAGAAGCTAATGCCAAACTTAGTAATTTCAAATAGTGGAGGCAACGATGTTTCATATATTAAAAGCCTGACTTCTCCACTAGCATACGGGGCAAATACGGGGGGAGTGATGAATGTGACTAATGCTTGTTTGCCAAAAGACTATGGAATTGCAGATTTAGGTAGTGGAGCCCAGCCATATTGGCAATACAAAAACCATGATTATAATTTTAGCTTTATAGAGGAAAAAACTGCCAAGGAGTTTAGTGTCCAGATTGTGGATTTTGGCGACTTTATGCCATTTGGTGCTTGTCCTAACGGTAAATGCACCCTGCAATTAATTGGTTATGATGAGGCTGACAGTGTAATTGATACAGATGAAATGGTTTTTACCAACTTTGAAAACTTCTGGAATTATCGAACTTCACTTGAATATGGTAATTTGTCACCCGCAGGTGATGCTTGTGAATCGACCCCTGGCCAACCTGGCAATTTTAGTTTGAGTGTTAAAAAGACTGGCGGTAATAGTCTTTCCAGAATTGAGCTTAAATTTTTGAATAAACAGAGCATGGATCCAAATATTGCCATTGGCGATATTTTCTTTAAACTAGACAAGTAAGGATTAAGAAGCTGTAATTGACAAAATACCAGAAAATAGTAAAATAAGCTTACTCCCACGGGAAGAGTAATAGTACTTCGGCTAACTTAATGTTTCAAACATTTTTATGAACGATCAAACACAACCAGGCTTGAGAGTAGATGACAGATATTTGCCAGACAGTGACCTACCAACAGAATATGTTGAGGGTTTGCTGGATATTGCCAATGAAGGCTCGGGACTCTTAAGACGCAGCTACAATGGCACAGAAAAAGATGTCTATATCAGTAGCTCCCAAATAAGACGCTTCGCTCTGCGAAATGGTGATTTAGTTGGAGGTCAAGCTAGACGTCCTAAAGAAAATGAAAGATATTGGGGACTTTTGAAAGTTGAAAAAGTAAATGACCGTCCTATTGAAGAGACGCTCAACAGACCAGTATTTGATGACTTGGTGGCAATTTACCCAGATGAACAGATAAAACTGTCCACTGGACCTGAACCCTTAACAACCCGAGTTGTAGATTTAATTGCTCCAATTGGCTTTGGACAGCGGGCTTTAGTTGTTTCTCCTCCAAAGGCTGGCAAAACTTGGCTCATAAAAGACATCATGAATGGCATTGCCAATAACTATCCAGAACCTTCTGACGAAGAAAGCAAATCTGACAAAAAGACAGGTGGAGTAGAGGGAGTTCACTTAATGGCAGTTTTAATTGGCGAACGGCCTGAAGAGGTAACTGATATCACCATGCATATGAAGAAGATAACCAATGGCACAGGTGAAGTTGCCTCAAGCAACTTTGATGAATCTCCAGAAAAACAAACCAGAATTTCAGAACTTGCACTCGACCGTGCCAAAAGACTTGTTGAGATGGGTAAAGATGTTGTTATAGTATTAGATTCAATAACTAGATTGGCTCGTGCATACAACTTAGCTTTGCCAACTTCTGGAAGAACCTTAACTGGAGGTTTTGACCCAGTAGCCCTTTTTCCAGCCAAAAAGTTCTTCGGTGCAGCCCGCAAAATTGAAAATGGTGGTAGTTTAACTATTATTGGAACTTCCTTAGTTGAAACAGGTAGCAAGATGGATGACCTGATATATGAAGAATTCAAAGGTACTGGAAATATGGAACTGCATTTGTCTAGACGCTTGGCTGAAAGAAGAGTTTTTCCAAGTATTGATGTAACCCGTTCCGGTACCCGTCAGGAAGAATTACTGTATGGTATGGAACTGCTTCCAACGATCCACACCTTAAGACGCATGTTAGATATGCTATCAGATGACGAGCGAACAGAGAGCTTGCTTGACAGACTCAAAAAAACTACCAATAACGAAGAATTCTTAACAACTCTCAAAACTGCACAGACTGCTTGAAATTTGACCCTTTAGCTTACCCTTGGTACACTACTAACGCCCATGGAGGACATCTATCAGGACTTACAAAAGTTTGGCCAAAACCTTAAAAACTTTGGTTTTGAGCTGTTTGCCTTTTTACTCCACACTTTCCATCTTCAATTTATTAAATTTGAGAATCACAAAGGTACGTTTGTCAGTGCTTTATATAAACAGCGGGGTAAGTTAGCCCAGAAATTAATGCATTCCAGCATGGCTGGTATTGCTGCCTTGGGAGTAATGATTGCCCCAATCATCGCTCAAGAGATTCCAGGGAGAACAATTGACCCCTGGAACATTCCAGCCACTACTGCCGTATTGGGCATGTCTTTGGAAGATCAATCCACTGCTACGGTTGTTTCAGATGTCAGAGGTAACATTGAGGAATATGTAGTTGCTGATGGTGATACTGTTAGTTCAATTGCTGACAAGTTTGGAATTTCTGCTGACAGTGTTAGGTGGGAGAATGATTTAACAAAAGATAAAATAAAAGTTGGTCAAGCTATTAAAATCTTGCCTGTAACTGGCGTGAGCCACAAAGTGGCCAAAGGTGAAACTGTTTATTCAATTGCTAAAAGATATGATACTGAACCACAGGGAATAGTAAACTTTCCCTTTAACTCATTTGCTAACGATGAAACTTTTGAGCTAGCCATTGGTCAAACAATAATAGTTCCAGAGGGAGTAAAGCCGACTGAAGTAACAGGAACAAGTGGAGGAGCAGTTAGACCAAAGCAAATTACACCTGATGCTGGAACTGTGGTTGCTTCTGGTCAATTTGTCTGGCCAACACAGGGAACTATTTCTCAAAGCTTTTATTGGTACCATCCAGGTATTGATATTGCCAATAGATCACTTCCTGCTGTTTTGGCAGCAGATTCTGGAAAAATTATTGCCGCTGGTTGGGATAGTACAGGATATGGAAACAAAGTTGTGATTGACCATGGAAATGGCTACATTACTCTCTATGCCCATCTGTCAAAGATTTATGTAGTAATAGGTCAAACTGTAACAAGAGGTAGCTCTATCGGTCAAGTAGGATCAACTGGAAGATCTACTGGACCTCACTTGCATTTTGAAGTGCAAAAGAATGGTGTAAGGGTATCTCCATTTGCTGTCTTAAGATAATTTTATATATTTTGTTGGGCCGTTAGTACAGTGGTAGTGCGCTGCATTCGCATTGCAGAAACACCAGTTCGATTCTGGTACGGTCCACCAGTGGTGTAAATTTCTCCAATGCACCAAAATATAGTTTGATATAGTTGGAGGCTAATAATTATAAGATACATAAACATTGTCTGCTAGATGGGTAAAGACCGCACGCTTTCACACGTACATATAATAATTTATCCGCAATCTTATTAACTTACTTTACTACTATTAAATACATCACCTGTTGTACGTAAATATAGATATAATTTTGATAATCGCAATAGATTGCGGGTATTTATTAAGGCTAAGCGGTTAATATTTTCACACACTATGATATGAATAGGGAAGGCACAAGGAAATCTAGTTTTAAATATATTTCTATCAATTTTTGTTTATTATTTTCCATGTTACAGGATATAAAGTTAATAAGATGTTAATACTCAAATTGTCTATTTTGTCACTCTCAATGAGTAAGTGCTAAGAAAAAAATACCCTGTTTTTTACCGGATTTTGGGGATTTGGTAAGAAGAGAGTAATGAAACTTTGAGTTTTGCCCTGTATCTTGTATTATATAAGACAAATGACTCTTACGAATAAATATAATCATACTTTAACTGAGAAAAAATGGCAAGACAAGTGGCGTGAAACAAAGCTCTATCATCCAGATGTTTCTGATGCTTCTGACAAATACTACAATTTGTGGATGTTTCCATATCCATCTGCTGAAGGAGTACACGTAGGAACGATCTTTTCCTCAACAGGTGGAGATGTGCATGGAAGATTCATGAGAATGCAGGGAAAACGCGTCCTGCAGCCAATGGGATATGATTCTTTTGGTATTCACTCTGAAAATTATGCCTTAAAGATTGGCGAAGCCCCACAAGTGTTTGTAGATCGAGCAATTAAAAATTATGAGCGCCAATTTAAACAAATAGGTCATGGCTATGATTGGGACAGAGCAGTAGCTACGTCTGAAGCCGACTACTACAAATGGACTCAATGGTTATTTGTGCAGTTGTTTAAAGCGGGACTTGCTTACAAGAAGAAAGCTTTTGTTAATTGGTGTCCTGGCTGTAAGACTGTATTGTCTGATGAACAGATAGTTACCCCTGCACAAGCTGGTAAATTCCCTCCAACATACACTTCTATTGAAGAAGTGCCTGAGGGCACAAGAGTGTGTGAGAGATGTGGCAATATTCCCAAGAGAAGGCAATTGTCACAATGGTTCTTTAGAATTACTGATTACGCTGATCGTTTGCTTGGCAACTTGGACAAAATTGACTGGACCCAGAAGGTGAAAGTAGCGCAAAAAGAATGGATTGGGAAAGCAAAAGGCAGATTAATTACTTTCAAAAAAGAAAATGGTGAGGAACTAGAGGTGTTTACCACCAGGCCAGACACCTTGAATTCTGCAACTTTTTTGGTCGTAGCCGATGACGAGCTTTACAATAAACACAAGCAAACCTATGAAAAGGAAGGTGTTGCTACAGGGGAGTATGCAATAAACTCCTTAAATGGTCGACGCTTACCAATTTGGAAAGCAAGTTATGTTGCCCCAGGATATGGAACAGGTACTGTCATGGGAGTGCCTGCATATGATGAGCGCGACTACCAATTTGCTACAAAGTATCATTTAGATATAGTCAAAGAGCCCTTGAAAGACAATGGTTTAGGCAAAGAACATGTCAACTATCACCTGCGAGACTGGCTTGTTTCAAGACAAAGATATTGGGGAGCACCAATACCCATGATTTATTGTGATGTCTGTGCCAAGAAAGGTAATTCCTACTTTGACCTGCAAGGTGAGACCTTGCAGGCGGATCATTCTGATTGGGAACCTGCTGGTTGGTACCCTGAGGAGAACTTACCAGTAGTTTTACCAGAAATAGCCGATTACAAGCCAAGTGGTGAGGGTAAAGGACCACTTGCTGACCACCCAGAGTTTTATAATGTTAAGTGTCCACACTGTGGATCTGATGCAATACGCGAAACTGATGTATTGGATACTTTTGTCGATTCTTCGTGGTATTTCTTGCGCTACCCAAGTGTTGATGCTGTGAGTGCTAATTTGATGCCATTTGATAAGCAAATTACCCAAGATTGGTTACCAGTTGATTTGTATTTTGGCGGTGCCGAACACTCAGTGCTACATTTGATGTATGCCCGTTTTGTTACTCAAGCTCTATATGATTTAAAATTAGGTAGCTTCGAG
>JBBTWO010000056.1:0-1497 GCA_038062745.1 Patescibacteria group bacterium
GGATTTCTTACAGAGATATTCAAACGGCAATAGAAATGGTTAAACCACTTGTTGAAAAGCATGTATACCTAGCTTCATGGATGTCTGAGTTATATTTTATGCTTGCTTCAGAAACTTATAAACAAAATAAGGGTTCTGATTTTCAGGCTGCACTTAAAGACATGGTTTCATTAAATCCAACAAGACCCAAGGTGTTACTTAGGTTCAAAGAAGATGTTCCGAGTGCAATCGCAAGCCAAATCAATGATTCAGCTGTTGCTCTCCAAAACAATTTAAGAGAGTTTACAAGAAATTGGTATGAGAAATCGTATGTTTTTTTTAGTACACAAAACCCTTCTGATTATCCATTGGCAATCCGATATCTGCAGTGGGCTGTTGAGGGGGAAATAAAAATGGGATTAGCAAATTACGAAGCACCTTCTTTCGAGACACCTGCAGGGGTGTTACCTGCTTTTGCTCTGACTCCTCGTGTTCTTCAGGGAATTGAGACAATATGGATTAAACCATCAGCTTATTATTTGGGAATCGAAGATAAAGCGCGAAAAGTAATTAAAGACAATGGGCGAATAGTCTGGGAATCATCATCCAATCTTTCAGAGCAAACAAAACACGGTTATCTACCTATCATTTTGTCTCATTCGCAGGGAAAACGTAATATACAAGGATTTTGGGGAGAATCATCCATATTTCTAGTTCACGGCTCCCGAGAGGCAATAGCACGCGCTAAATACGCCTTTCGAGAAAAATATAAGATATCAAAAGGAACAGTGATCAAGTGGTTTGACGGAGAACATGTCCTTTGGAATAGCAGTACAATGAACCATTTACATTCGACAGATTCTGGGGCAGAAACACTTTTGCATTTACTATTACAATATCCAGAATATTGTCTCATAAATCGATGGTCATATCCGCATCCAAACTTGTAATATGAATGAGTATAAACACACACTTACCGAGGCATTTTTATACCAGAGAAACGGAGCCCTTTTCCAATGGGCGCAAGATTATCTCAGAACAGACGGCAACAACGAAAAACTGGCAGATTATTTGGATGAACATAATCCGACAACAATAGAGCTAATTGAGTTCCCTTTATCAAAGTTGGTCAGAATAATCGGGCCAGAAGATGGCTTAAAGTTTAGAGAACCTCAAGATGTATGGGAAAGTAGAGTGATCAGTTTGAAGCAATCAATTAAGAAAGGTGTCAAGTTTCCCCCTTTAATAGTCACGGACTTTTGGGGAGACTTGCAATTATCAGATGGTAGCCACCGTCACGAAGCATTAATTAGGTCCGGCTTCAAGAAATATTGGACAATTTTCTTTTTTAGTAAACCCGAAAAATCAACTTCTATCAGACAGCCTGTCGAACAATACAAAAGGAACTACTAAATGTTCTTTGGAAAATGTCACAATCACTCAAAGACGTAAAACCATACCACAGGGTGTTAACAACTTGTTATTGATGCTTGCTTAAAATTAAATATCAAGAGTTGC
>JBBTWO010000057.1:0-2365 GCA_038062745.1 Patescibacteria group bacterium
TACCAGATAACTTCTCTAATTCTTCAATTGACCCTGGAACATATCTTTCTCCACACTGGCATTCCCAAACCGGCACAGGAGATCCCCAATATCGACTTCTTGAAATACACCAATCAGGTGCTGCTTGCATACTTTTTAAAAATCTTCCATTCTTAAAGTGTTTAGGAAACCAGTTAATATCCTCATTATTCTTTTTCATATCAGGCTTTAATTTTTGGACATCTACATACCAAGCATTTTGGGGCGCATATATAAGCCTGGTTGCACAACGCCAACAATGAGCAACAGGATGAGTAATTGGACTCTCTTTGTAAATTAAACCTCTATTTTGTAAATCTTCATTTATAAACTTATTTGCCTTCAAATAATACATTCCTGCTCCAACTGGAGAATTATTTGAAATGTGTCCCTCATCATCCAAATGCATGGCAATTTGAATATTCTCTTTTTGCATGACTACCAAGTCTTCTTCACCGTAAGCTGCCAAGGTAACTATTCCAGTACCATCTTCTGCAGTAACAAAATCGCCGCCAATAACTACAAAGGCTTTCTTCCCTGGGTCAATGGAGTAAAAATCATAATGCGGTTCAAATTCAGTTCCTATTAAATCTTTTCCAGTATACTTTTCAACAATCTCATATCTTTCTTCAGATAACATCTTAAGGGTAGTCTGGGCTAGAATATAATTTTGCCCTCCTTGTTTTACTTTTACATATTCGAGTTTGGGGTTTACGGCTAAAGCTGGTGTAACCAGTTTTGTCCAAGGAGTTGTCGACCAAGCCAAGAGATAAGTATTTTCTTGACCTTTGACTTTATACTTATATATATTTGAAACTTCAGTAACGTCCTTGTAGTTTTCTGCATCCATAGCCACTTCAAAATTTGATATCGGAGTAGAACAATGAGGACAAAAAAGCGAAACTCTTAAGCCTTTATATATATATTCTTTGTCGTACATTTGTTTAAACACCCACATAACCGATTCCATATAAGGGGTGTCCATTGTTCGATACGAGTTTTTAAAATCTACCCAGCGGCCAACGTGATTTACATACCATTCCCATTCTGAAGAAACATCTTTGACATACAATTTACATTCATCGATAAACTTCTTAACACCAATTTTCTCCTCAATATCTTTTTTTCTTTCAATACCAAGTTTCTTTTCAACCTTATTCTCAGCCGGCAATCCATGACAGTCCCAGCCCCAAACACGTCTAACTCTATAGCCTTTCATTGTCCAGAAACGAGGGAACAAATCTTTTGAAATACTTGAAAGTAAACTTCCATAATGAGGAAGGCCTGTTATGAACGGTGGCCCATCTAAAAAAGTCCATGTTTTGTCGATTGGTTTTGACTCCACAGATTTTTCGAATGTTTTGTTATCCTCCCAAAATTTAAGAATACTCTCTTCTAATTCAGGAAAGTTTATTTGTGGATTAACCTCGTCAAAATATTTTTTTGCCATCCTGAAGCTATTGTACTACAAAGTTAATGAATTTTACGAAGAAATGCAGGGATTTCAAATTTATCTCCAAACTCATCTTTATTGCTGTTACCTGTATCATTTCCTGAAAGAGTTTCTTCAATCATGTCATCTGTGTCATCACTGTTGGTGTTACTATTACTATCATTGACTACCTGTGCTCCACCAAGCCCCATTGCAGAAGAAGCAACTTTTGGAGTATCACTGACAACTCCTTCAATTCTTGGTTCTACTGGTCTGCCCATCCGAGCAATTCTGGAACTGGTTTCATCAAATCCAGTAGCAATAACGGTAATTCTAATTTGATCACTGAATTCACTCTTAATGACTGAACCGAAAATAACATTGGCGTCTGGCTCTGCAGCACCTTGAATAATGCGGGCTGCTTCATCAACTTCAAACATAGTTAGGTCTGGGCCACCTGAGATGTTGAACAACACTCCGCGGGCTCCATCAATTGATAGATCAAGTAGTGGTGAGGACACTGCAGCACGAGCAGCCATTTGAGCCCGGTTTTCTCCAACACCTGTTCCAATACCCAATAGGGCTGTTCCTGCATCTTTCATAATGGTCTTAACGTCTGCAAAGTCTACGTTAACAAGTCCAGGAGTTGTAATAATGTCAGCAATACCACCCACAGCCTGACCTAAGACATTATCTGCAATCTTAAAGGCCTCCAAAAGGGTCATTTTGCGATCAATTACATCCATTAATCTTTGATTGGGAATAACTATTAAGGTATCAACAGCTTCTCTTAATTTATCAATTGCTTCATCAGCAACCATTGCCCGTCTATTGCCTTCAAATGAAAATGGCTTGGTCACTACCCCTACTGTCAAGGCACCTGTTTCTTTTGCAAGTCTGGCAATAACAGGGGAA
>JBBTWO010000058.1:0-8199 GCA_038062745.1 Patescibacteria group bacterium
TATCGTTATTTTTGATGAAGCAACCAGCCAGCTGGATTCTGAGTCAGAAAAACTTATTCAAGATGCGTTTTGGAAAGCAGTTAAAAACAAGACTACAATTATTATTGCCCACAGACTGTCAACCATAGCCCGCGCAGATAAGATTGTTGTTATGGAAAAGGGGACAGTTGTAGAAGCAGGAACACATAATGAGCTACTCAAGAATGTAAATAGTTTATATAGTCACTTTTGGAAACTGCAGATAAACAAAAAATAAGCTTTTTCGTATGGTATATTAGATTGATGAGCCAGCGAGATTTTGTCCACCTTCATGTCCATTCTGAATATTCACTTTTAGATGGCCTCTCAAATATCAAAAAATTATTTGCCCACGTTAAAGAACAGGGCATGAAAGCTATCGCGCTAACAGATCACGGAGTAATGCATGGAGCAGTTGAATTTTATAAGGAAGGCTTAAAACAAGAAATAAAACCAATTATTGGTATGGAAGGATATATAACAACAGACCCTGACATGCGAGTTAGGCCTGAAAAAGGAACATCTAAAAATTATCATTTACTTCTTTTAGCCAAAAACTACGAAGGTTATAAAAATTTAATGAAATTGTCTTCCGAAGCCCAAATTTATGGGTTTTATAAACGCCCCAGGTTTGACCGTGAAACACTTAAAAAATATTCCAAGGGATTAATTGTAACTTCTGCCTGTCCCCAAGGGGAACTTGGCCAAGCAATCATTGAGGAAGATGAGAAGAAAATAAAAGAAATAGTTTCTTGGTATCAAGAAACCTTTAAAGATGATTACTATTTAGAAATTCAAAGACACAATCTTGATTACTATGCCCAAAAAGCAACTTTACCCGATGTAAGAGCAGATTTGCTAAATTTTGCCAAAAATTCTGATCTAATTAATACCACAGTTGTAAATTTAAGCCGAGAACTGGGCATTCCTTTGGTTGCCACAAATGACGCTCATTATATTAAGAAAGAAGATGCACCAGCTCAAGATGCTCTGGTGTGCATAGCTACTGGCAAAAATGTAACTGATACCAAAAGAATGAGATATATTGATACTCCAGCCTTCTACATTACAACTGCTGCCGAAATGGAAGAATTATTTCCAGATTTGCCAGATGCTTTGGACAACACTGTTAAAGTAGCCCAAAAATGTAATTTGTTAATTGAGACCTTGGGTAAATGGTTTTTTCCTAAATTCGATTTACCCCAAGGCATAACGGAAGACGAACAATTGAGGAAATTGACTTTTGATGGACTTGAGCAAAAGGTTGGAAAAACAGAAGAATCTGTTGCTCGAGTTGAAAAAGAACTAGACATTATTAAAACTAAAGGTTATTCAGCCTACTTTTTAATCATGATGGATATGGTTAATTGGGCAAATGACCAGGGAATAATTACCAATACCAGAGGTTCTGCTGCAGGGTCGTTGGTTTCATATATCTTGGGGATTACGACTGTTAATCCACTGGAATATTATCTTCCTTTTGAAAGATTCTTAAATCCTTTCAGACCATCACCTCCTGATATTGACTTGGATATTGCCGACGACAAGCGGGAACAGATGATTGCCTATATTACTAATAAATATGGAGTTGAAAAAGTTGCTCAGATTTGTACTTTTGGAAGAATGCTCTCCCGGGCAGCAGTAAGAGATGTTGCCCGAGTACTTGGGTTCCCATATGTCGTGGGTGACAGAATTGCCAAACTTATTCCACCCCCAAAACAAGGTTTCCCAATTACTATCCCCAAAGCCTTAGCAGAAGTTCCAGAATTAAAACAATTGTACGACAATGATAAAGACACCCAAACAGTTTTGGATATGGCAATTCAATTAGAAGGCAGCGCCAGACATCTTTCGGTCCACGCAGCTGGCGTGGTGGTTGCCCAAACAGAACTAACTGATTTTGCTCCAATTCAAAAGGAACCTTCAGGAGACAAAATAATTACCCAATATGAATTTCATACCTGTGAAGAGGTTGGGTTAATAAAATTTGATGTCTTGGGTATTCGCAATCTTTCAATTTTAAACTCCGCTATTGATATTGTGGAAGTCCAAACTGGCGTGCGAATTGATATCCATAAAATTCCAATTGATGATGCCAAAACATTTGAGATGTTGGCCAGAGGTGAAACCATGGGTGTGTTTCAAATGGGCAGCTCAGGTATGACTAAGTGGATCATGGAGCTGGCTCCTACTCGTGTTGAGGATCTAATGGCCATGGTGGCTTTATATCGCCCGGGACCCATGGCGACAATTCCTGACTATATTGAGAGAAAACGAAATCCAGAGCTGGTGAAATACTTGGATCCAAGGATGGAAAAATACTTGGGCGCTTCATATGGATTACTCGTTTATCAGGATGATCTTTTGTTTTCGGCTTTAGAGTTGGCAGGTTATAACTGGGAAGAGGTAGATAAATTTAGAAAAGCTGTTGGTAAAAAGATTCCTGAAGAAATGGCAGCTCAAAAGCAAAAATTTACACAAGGTGTAGTTGCCAATGGCCAAACTCAAGAATTTGCGGACAAAATTTGGAAACTATTTGAACCTTTCCAATCTTACGGATTTAACAAAGCTCACGCTGCTTCGTATGGTATGGTGTCATATCAAACAGCTTACATGAAGGCAAATTACCCAGTTGAATATATGACGGCACTTTTAACTGCAGAATCAAAGGATGCTGATAAGATTTCTACAGCCATTAGTGAGTGCCGTAGAATGAAAATAAAGGTATTACCACCAGATATCAATGAGAGCCAAATTGGCTTTACAATTACCCAGGACGAAGAATCTTTGAACGGCAAAGCAATACGATTTGGTCTTGATGCCATTAAAAACGTTGGAAAGGCTGCTCTTGAGGCTATTTTTGAAGTACGAAATGAGGGGAAATTCAACTCATTTGTAGAACTTATTTCAAGAGTGGACGGCAGACGAGTAAATAAAAAAGTGTTGGAGAGTTTAATTAAAGTCGGAGCTATGAGTAGTTTTGGTACCCGGGCTGCCCTGCTTGATGCAATGGATGCAATTAAAAATAAGGTTTCAAAACCAAAAAGTACAATTGTCGGTCAACAAGATCTATTTGGAGACGATGACAAGCAAAAAATTGCTGCTGCACCTTCTGTGATTATCTCTGATGTTGCTGAATTTGAAGACAATCAGTTAGAGGCTTTGGAGAGAGAACTCCTAGGTTTTTCTCTTACTGGTAAGCCAATTGATGAGATTATTGCTCCATATCAGCATTTAGCAACCCATAAGATTTATGACCTAAATGGTGTAAATGAACACATTAGTGAAGGGTCAATGGTTAAGTTGGCAGCCGTCGTTTCGGAAGTTCGAGTTGTTATTACTAAAAAAACTTCTGCTGAGATGGCTTTTGTAAAAGTTGCAGATGAAACTGGAACAATCGACTTGGTAATTTTTCCTCAACTTTATCAAAAAACTAAAAATACTTGGCTACAAAATACACCCCTATTGGTTTCAGGAAAGCTCGACCGAAGAGATGATTCAACTTCAATTTTAGTTGACTCGATTGAATCTCGTGATTCAATAGCCAGTAATTCTGCTGATGTTTTACATATTAATATTCCAGCAAATGCCACCAGTGAAAACTTGACTAATTTAAAGGACTTGTTGCTATCAAATCCAGGAGAACAAAGTGTAAAACTTGTTTTTGAAGCCAATGGAAAAGAGATGGACTTGCCGTTTAGGGTCAGTTGGAGTGAGAGATTGGCAAGACACATCTCAGAGGTTGTTTAGCTTTGAGTAACCATTGCTCAAAACGCTCAAATTGTAGTACAATACCATTTACATATGGCACTATCCGCAGTAATTAAAGAAACAACTTTTGGAGTTGGTGATTCAATCAGAGTTATCCAAAGAGTAAAGGAAGAAGGAGACAAAACCAGACTTCAGGCTTTTGAAGGTATGGTTATTGGGATAAAAGGCAGAGGAAGAGAGAAAACCTTTACTGTCAGAAGGATTGGCGCCCAAAGAATTGGAATTGAAAGAATTTTCCCGGTTAGCTCACCAGTCATTGATTCTATTGAGGTAGTCAGAAGTGGACTGAAAGGCTCACGTCATGCAAAATTATATTTCACCAGAACCAAACCAAAGAAAGAAATTGAAGCCATCTACTCCAGAGCCAACAAAAGATCAGTTTCCACAAAGTAATCCTAAGCATTGGCAACCCCAAGTCTTTAGCCTATACTGTTTCAAGTTATGCTTATACTTGGAATTGACCCGGGAACCGCTACGACCGGATATGGACTTATAGAACATGATGGTAAAGACTTCAAAGTAATTGAATGGGGACTCATTGAAACAACCAAAGATTTAACTGCTGAAATACGATTGGTAAAAATTCACAAGGATTTAAATAGTTTAATTGAAAGGGTAAAGCCTGATATTTTTGCAATTGAGCGAGTATTTTTTGCAACAAATGCAAAAACTGCCATCGCTGTCGGCCAAGCAATCGGAGTTATGATGCTTTCAGCTTCTTTTGCCGGACTTGCCGTTATTGAATATGCTCCAGGAACGATTAAAAAGTCAATTTCAGGCGATGGCCGTGCTGACAAGAAAAAAATGCAAGCAGCCGTTAGGCAACTTTTGGGAGCAAAGGTGAAAAGTGCAGCTCACAAGAAAACCCATTTTGACAACGCCGCAGATGGACTTGCAGTTGCCCTGTGCCACATATTTAACACAACTCATGTTTAAATCTAGACCAAAAGGAAAAATAGCTTGGTATGAAGCGGAGGATATAAAGGTTCGAATCCATTACTTAATGGACAAAATTAACTTAAGCTTCGACAAAAGTAATATCTATGTTAGAAGATCGGTTAATGCCAACACCAGAGCTTATGCCAGAATTTGGGGGCTAGGTAGGGTTTGGCAAGAGGCTATGAACCTCAAACCTTCTTACTTAATAGAAGTGATTTCAGAGAAGTTTGATAACTTACCCCAAAACAAAAAGGATGAAATTTTATTACACGAGTTGGCACACATTCCAATGAATTTTTCTGGTAGTCTAATGCCCCATAAACATAAAGGTCCTGGTAACTTTCATGACAAATTAAGAGGCATGATTACAGCTTACAAAAGAGGAAAATAATAAATGAAAATTACGCTTATTCATGGTGAAGATGCCCAAGCAGCCAGACTGCGATTTACAAAGATAACTGAAGCGATAAGACTGAGAGGTTGGGAAATAGTAAGTATTGATATTAGTAAAACCTTAGGTGAACAACTAAGATCAAATTCCCTTTTTGAGGAGCAAATTCTATTTATCTGTGAAAATCTTGAAAAAATGCCAGCTAAAGACTTGGACTGGTTAGGTAAAAACTTTGCCAATTTTGATTCAAATCTTCTCTTGTATTACAAAAATAATGCTCCAAAAACTTTTCTTTCAAAACTGCCAAAGACAATAAAAATAGAAAGCTTTGATATTCCGATGGAGTTATTTAAAATGCTGGAATTAATGTACCCTGGAAATGCAAAAAACTTCTTTGTAACTTTTAAACGAGTACTTAAAAAACAGCCAGTAGAATTAGTTTTTGCTATGCTTGCAAGACAAGTAAAAGATATGTACTGGTGTTTAGTGGATGAAAAATCTATGGGAATGCCTTCTTGGAAAGCAGGAAAAATAAAATCTCAAGCAAATAAATTTGGCTTAGAAAAACTAACTACTTTAATAAGCAGATTAGCCCAAATAGATATGAAAACAAAAACCTCAAACACAGATTTGCCTCAATCACTTGATTTACTTTTAATATCACATCTAGAATAGATAATGCCCAACAATCATTTATTTGGTACTTCAGGAATTAGAGGAGACGCAGATACACTTTTTACGAATCAATTCTGTTTTGATATTGGCAGAACTTTCGCAATATTCCTATCTAGTAAAAACATTGAAGGGTCAATTGCCACTGGTATGGACCCAAGAGGTTCTAGTCCGAGAATCAAAAAATTTATTGAAGCCGGATTGTGGCACGAAAAAAGAGAAATTTATGACCAAGGCGCAACTCCAGTCCCTTCCATGTGTTTTATATTATTGAGCAATCAGTCCCTCGCCGGGAGCTTAATGATTACAGGAAGTCACATAAAAGCAAATTTGAATGGAGTTAAATTCTTTTTTAACAAGGAAGAGATAATCAAAGAAGATGAGGAAGAAATTGAAAGTATATATTACTCTTTAGCTAATAAGATCTTGGTTGATGAGAATTCGAAAGTGGAGATTCACACTGATTCAAGTGCTCAAAGAGAATATGAAGAAATGTTAATTAAATTATGCGACACTACTTACCCAGCCTGGAGAGTGGTAGTTGATCCAGGAGATGGAGCTCAATCTGATATTATGCCGGGGGTTTTATCACGGCTTGGAATAAAAGTTGTGGAGTTTAACACTACCCTTCAAGGTGAGTTTTTTGCCAGAGACACTGAAAACGAACAAGACTTTGAACCTCTCAAGAAAAAGGTTGTAGAAACCGGGGCAGATTTTGGTGTTGGATTTGATTCAGATGGTGACAGATGTATTTTTGTTGATGACAAGGGTAACTTCATTCCTGGGGACTATACTGCTTCGCTTGTTGCCAGAGAAACCGCTTCGGAGGGAATCGTCTCTACTATCGCTGCGTCTCAAGTTATAGAGCATCTTGGAAAGAAGGTTTACAGAACTCAGGTGGGATCTCCATACATAATAGCTAAGATGAAGGAAACAAAATCGTTGTTTAGTTTTGAACCAAATGGGGGAGGAATATCGGCAGAAATTATGTACACCAGAGACGGAGGATCTACGACAATTAAATTCCTAAATATATTGTCAAGGTCTAAAAAAACCATTCATGAATTAGTAGCGGAATTACCAAAGTATTATTTAAAGAAAACTAAGGTTGATTATAAATGGGAACAAAAACAACAAATTATAGACTTAGCCAAGAAAAAATACTCACGATATAAAATAGACGAATTAGATGGGTTAAAGATTTGGCTTGATGCTGAAACTTGGCTAATGTTTCGCTCATCAGCAAATGCTCCAGAGTTTAGAATATTTGCTGAAAGCAGGGATGAACAAACTGCTACGAAACTATTAAATGAAGGTGAGGCGTTAGTTAAAGGTGTGATAGAATCTGTTAAATAAACTTATGAACCTTGATTCACAGGAAGAAATAACACAATTAGATAAGAGTAATGTTTTGGGGTCTGTTCAAAATTTTTCTAACCAGGTTATTCATGCTTTTGAAGAAGCTTCTAGGGTAACTGTTCCTGAAGACTACAAAAATATTTCCAATGTTGTTATGTGCGGAATGGGCGGAAGCGGCCTTGCAGGACGGGTAATTGAATCTTTGTATCCAAATCTTTTCCTGCCTTTAGTTCGGATTAATGATTATAATCTTCCAGGTTTTGTTAATGAAAAGTCATTAGTTATTTGTTCCAGCTATTCAGGAAATACTGAAGAAACTTTAGAAAATGCCAATCAAGCAATAGCTAAAAACGCCAAGTGGATGGCAATTGCAGCTGGGGGAAAGCTTTTAGATTTAGCCCGTGAGCATAATGTTCCTTATTACCAAATACTTCCAACCCACAATCCTTCCAATCAGCCAAGAATGGCCATAGGCTACTCTGTTGTTGGTCAACTAGTCTTGGCTTCAAAAACAGGAATCTTGCACATAGACAGAAGTGATATTGATCAAATTGTTGAAGCTATGAAAATGATTGATGAAAATGAAGCCAAGCAAATAGCCCAAAAACTTTTTGACAGAGTAATCCTGTTTATTTCTTCAGAGCATCTAGTTGGAGCCACCCATGTCAGTAATAATCAGCTGAATGAAAATGCCAAGAATATGTCTTTTGATTTTCAGATTCCAGAACTCAATCATCATTTGATGGAGGGATTAAGAAATCCATCAGACAATAAAGAAGATTTGGCAGTTTTACTAATAAATTCCAGCCTTTATGGAGAGAGAATTAAAAAAAGATTTGCAATAACTAAAGAGGTGTTTGAAAAAAATGGCATTCCAACTCAAGAATTCAACTTGAAATCAACTTCAAAACTAGCCCAGGTCTTTGAATTTATCCAATTTGGGGCTTACCTAGCTTTCTATGTTTCAGTGTTAAATGGCTTAGATTCAGCTCCAATTCCTTGGGTTGATTACTTCAAAGAACAGTTGGCTAAATAAACCTGCATAGTTT
>JBBTWO010000059.1:0-4971 GCA_038062745.1 Patescibacteria group bacterium
TTAAGGCGCCACGCAATTTTATATCTTCAAATAAAAAGTCTTTAAATTTAGCATCATCGGCAAACCATCTTGACTTCCAAGGTAAAAATGTTCCTGTTCTAAATGTAACTGGATTAATTTTTTGTCCCACCTGCTTTTTTCCTTTCTAAGACAACTCTAATATGACTCATTCTTTTCTTGTATGGCTTCATGCGTCCCCTTGAAGCTGCTCTTCCTCTTTTTAATCTTGGCCCTTCTCCAATTTGGATTTCTTTAAATACCAAATCAGTATCAGCAACTCCAACTTGTTTAGCATTTGCTAGGGCTGTCATAATAACCTTCATTAATGGCTCACTGGCTGATTTACCAATAAAAGGTAAAACTTTAACAGCTTGGACAGGATTCATTTTTTTAATCAAAAACACCACTGGTCTGACCTTAGTAGGTGAGACTCTGACAAATTTTTGTGTTGATATATAATCCATATTAGTTCTTTTTTAGGTCTTGTCAGCTGTTCTTTTGACAACTTGTCCGTGACCTCTAAAGGTTCTAGTTAATGAGAATTCTCCGAGCCGGTGACCAACCATATCTTCAGTAATGAAGACTTCATTAAATACTTTTCCATTGTGAACAAGGAAATATCGACCAACAAACTCAGGTGCAATTTGGCTGGCTCTTGCCCAAGTTTTTATGCCTTTTCCTTTGTCTCCCATACCTGCGGCTACCTTTTTAATAAGGTTAGCGTCTACATATGGTCCTTTTTTACTTGATCTTGCCATTATTTAGTTCCTCCTCTACTTTGTCCTTTGCCACCGGCATGTGATCCACGCTTTCTTCCGGCAACGATTAGTTTATCAGAATATTTGCGTCTTGCACGAGTCTTTCCAACTGCTGCTTTACCCCAAGGAGTTTTTGGTGCCTTCATACCAACACCACTTCGTCCCTCCCCTCCTCCATGTGGATGAGAATTAGGATGTTGAGCAACTCCCCTTACTGTTGGTCTAACACCCATGTGTCGCTTTGTTCCAGCTTTCCTTAATACTCTTGCCTTATGGGTAACATTTCCAACCTGTCCTACAGTTGCTTTGGCTAAAGGTGAGAACCTTCTGATTTCTGCAGAAGGAAGTTTTACAAGTACATAGTCTTCTTCTCTTCCTTGTAGGGTGGCAACAGATCCTGCGCCTTTTACCATTTGTGCACCCTTTCCTGGCATAATTTCAAGATTGTGAATTGGTGTACCAACGGCGATCTTACCAAGTGGTAAAGTGTTTCCAATTTCCAAAGGAGCTAATTCTCCACTAACTATTTTTTGACCAATCTTTAGTCCTTCAGGAGCCAAGATATATCTTCTTTCTCCGTCTTCATATAAAAGAAGGGCTATTCTTGCATTTCTATTTGGATCGTATTCAATTGTTTCTACTTTTGCCCAAACTCCATCTTTTTCGCGCTTGAAATCAATTTCACGCAAAAATCTTTTCTCACGTCCACCTTGATGGCGTACTGTTACTCTGCCGTTAGATCTTCCAGATTTCTTAGCTAATATTGTCATTAAATTTTTCATATTTATTTCTTCCCTTTTTTTGTTTTCTTTTCAGTCTTGTCTTCGAAAAGTTCAATTTTTTGGCCCTTCTTTACCTCAATAATTGCTTTCTTTCTGTCGGTTGTTTTGGTTTTGATACCTCTTAAAGATTTTTTGTTTTCACCTTTCACTTTAATGGTTTTAACAGAAACTGCATCTACGTCAAAAAGCTTTTTGACTTCAGATTTAATGTGAGTTTTGGTGGTTGTCAAACCTACCCAAAAAGTATATTTACCACTCTGTGCTGCCAGCATCGATTTTTCAGTTAATACAGGTTTAATAATCATTTTTTAGTTGTCTCCTTTTTGACTTTCTTGGTAACTGTTTTTTTAACAGCTGCTTTATTTTGGCCTTCAAAAATGGCTGCATCAAAAACAAGTTTTCCGCCCATTAAAACATTGTAAGCATTTAAGTCTTTCAAAAGCACAATTTTAGTATCTTTCAAATTCTTAAGAGATCTAGCAACTGCCATATTTTTGTCAGACAAAACTAAAGTCTTTCTGCCAAAGTTAGATAATTTAGCAGCATCTTTAGTCTTTTTAATAGTCGAGATTCCTTCAATAGCTAAAACTTCTCCAGCCTTTACTTTTACTTCAATTGCAGCTGCAAGAGCTTTTATTCTCATTTTTTGAGAAAGAGACTTAACACGAGATTCAAGTTTTGGTCCATGTGCTGTTCCTCCACCAACATAGATTGGAGCACGACGTGAGCCATGTCTGGCTCCACCGGTTCCTTTTTGTTTATATACTTTTTTGGTTGTTCGGTTTACTTCTGATCTGGTTTTGGACTTTGTTAAACCAGTATGCATACGGTCGCGATAAACATGCACAGCTTGAGACAGGAGAGTTGGGTTGGCATCTCCTTCCATGTGCTTTGGTAAAGTAATTTGAGTTGTGTTCTTTTTGGCTTTTAATGTGTAAACGTCTATTTTAAGCATTTTGACTCTCCTTTACTTCTGGATTTTTCACAACCGAAGGGTGCCAAGCTTTGCTTATATCTCCAACTCTGACGATTCTGACCAAAGAACCAACAGTCCCTGGAATTGCTCCTTTAATCATAATCATGTCGTCTTCTTTGTTTATTTCTACAATTTGAAGATTTTTAATTGTTTTAGTGTCACTTCCCATTCTTCCTGCCATGTGTTTTCCTTTATAGACTCTTCCTGGAGTTGTTCCCTGTCCGATAGAACCTGGAGCTCGGTGTCTATCTGATTGTCCGTGAGTCTTAGGTCCTCCTGCAAATCCCCATCTTTTTACTCCTCCTGCAAATCCTTTACCCTTTGAAATTCCAGTGACAGTAACCATGTCTCCAACAGAAAGAACATCAGTTACTTTTACTTGGTTACCCTGTTTAAGATCTGATTCAGTTGTCTTTACCTCACGCAAAAATTTAGGCAAAGTTCCTTGAGTCTCTGATCCTCCACCCATACTGGATGTTAAATGTCCTTGTAGAGGTTTGGTGGTAGTTTTGCGCTTTTTGTTACCGATCCCAAGTTGAATAGCCACATAGCCGTCTTTGTCTTGATTCTTAACTTGGGTAACAATATTTGGAGTGACTTTGACCAAAGTAACAGAAACCCTCTCGTCTGCCGAGAAGGTCTGGGTCATTTTTGACTTGATTCCATAGATAGTGTTGATCATTGTAAATTGATAAAAATTGGGCAACAAAAAAGGTGCCCTAAAGCACCCATATAAAAAATACGGCCTTTTTAGGCTACCCGCGGCTATAAGTGACGAACTGTATTACCACGCAGGGAGATTATACCAAATAGGGCTTGAGGCTGCAATAGAAGATTAGTTTACTCGGACAGCAAGTCTAGTCATTAAATAAGTGTCCATACTTAACATGCCCCCAACGAGGTCGTCATAGGGAACTTGTAAAGCCGTTGAAGATTGTCTCAAAATACGAACATTGGCTCTTCTGGAATCAACTGTTTGAGAGCCAAGGAAAGCCCCAAAACTAAACGCGAAAGCCTCTTCTTCAGAATACGCAGCTGCTCGTTGAACACTTTTACCAAATGCATTAGTGGCTCTATCAAAAGAAGTTAGTGTATTTTCTAAACTAGTAAGTGCAACTCCTTGAGAAAAACCAATTAGGAATGTATCGACTGATCGTGGGTTGATATGGGTTACAGCAACGCCAAGCGCTTTTTGGAGATCCAAAAGAATTGCATTCTCAGAAGATTTTCTCATACGAGCAACTCTTTCAAGGATAGGACTTTTGGCTATACTTTCAACACAACTTTTTGCTTTTAGGCCATTGTCCATTCTTGTCGACAAAAAATCAATTTCTGACATCAGACGTGTATTGTACCAAATTATGGGGTGGGCTTGTCAATCCCCAAATTGATGAATTGGGGCGTAATCAAGACCAAATATTCTTTATTTTTGCCTTTTTCCCCCAAAATAGGGGACTCTACAATTTCCTCTACTTTTCCCCCAGCCTGGGCAATGTCTTTTTTGGCACTTTCCAAAACCTCTTCAATCTTCTCTTCCATTAATTTGCCTTTCATAATAAATTCTTTGGGAGCTTCATAATGGGGTTTGATTAAAGAAACTATCTTTCCACTGTCTGTGAGGTTGTCAAAAGCATTGGGGAGAATAAGTTTCTGTTTTGTCCAGCCCACATCAATTGAGATAAAGTCAACCTTTTCAGGTAGAGCTACATGCATAGCATTGGTTTTCTCCATAACTACTACCCTGGGGTCATTTCTTAATTTCCAATCAATGGTTCCATAGCCCACTTCAACGGCATAAACTTTTACAGCTCCTGCTTGCAAGATGCAATCAACAAACCCTCCAGTTGAAGCTCCAAAATCAGCACAAATAAGATTTTTTAGGTTCAAATTGAAGGAATCAACAGCAAATTGAAGTTTTTCACCAGCTCTGGAAACAAATGCCATATGAATATTTTACATCTTTACTTCAATAGATACTCCAGCTGGAAGATCTAAATTGGAAAGATTATCAATAGTACGAGGGGATGGATCAACGATATCAATAAGGCGCTTGTGAACAAGGATTTCAAAATGATCTCTGGCATCTTTGTCTGTAAAGGGAGATGTTTGCACATCCATCATACTTCTCTTGGTTGGTAGGGGAATTGGGCCAATTACCTTTGCACCCGTTGCAATTGCGGTTTCAATAATTTTTGCAGCAGCCTCATCAATCACGCGGTGATCGTAGCTTTTTAATTTAACTCGTAGTCTTCCACTTGGCATATGTGCAAAAATTTAATGTGCGGGCAAGTTAACCTTAATAGTCTTAAGCAATAACTTTAGTTACAACTCCAGCTCCTACGGTTCTACCACCCTCTCGGATAGTGAATCTCATTCCCTCTTCAAGGGCGACTGGAACTATAAGTTTAACTTTCATTTTAGCCCCGGATTTCCAATAAAGTCCCCCTCCTTCCCG
>JBBTWO010000060.1:0-9805 GCA_038062745.1 Patescibacteria group bacterium
TACCTTGCTCGTTTATTGGTTTAGAATAATTGTGCAAAAAAAGGGCACTTGACAAAGGAACATAAGCACAAAAAACTTAACTATCTGCAAACCTGTGAAATCTAAATTCGACATATTAATTACAAAAATTAATCTTAAATTAGGTAATTTAGTAAATAAAAACCAAATTATTGCATCTGGAATTAATTTGAAAAGTGATAAACCGGTTGATATTAGATCTTTAACGAATGGAAGAATTGTTTCATTACCAAAAAGGGAGGTTTTTAAACAAGGTTTTACTTTATATAGACTATCCATCGTAAAAGACAATATGGAGGAAAAAATATGAGCCTTGAATTTAGACAAGTAAAATTAGGGAACAATCAAAAACAAATTTCTGGGCTAGAAGTAGCACAAATAGTGCTGGAAAATACACAAAGTTTTAAAGAGCGATTAGCTGAATGTATCTTAACTAAGGATTCTGAAGAAGGAAGATTATATTCTGGCATTGTAGTAGCCGCGAGAAACCATTTTATTAAATTACATCAAGAAGAAGGTGTTGAATTAGAAGAGTTTGATTTTCCTGAAATATTCCTTGTTCCTTTAGATAAAAGAACTAGTGCAGCTGGCCGCTTAGGGTTTCGATCATATGGAGAAATGTTTGGTTATATAAATAGTGAAGTTGGCTATGGAATATCGGGTGCAAGTAGAGACAATGTTGTTGCTGTGTCACTTGGTAAAGACCTGCTAAACAACGCCCAAAGTATTGCACACGAGATGGGTCATTCTATTGGCAGAAAAGTGCGAGAGATTGAACTTGTACCTGACGAGCCACTCAAGGTAATGGGACAAAAACATGGATATATAACACAACGCTCAACACTTTTCTTAAGAAAATTTCCTGACCATAGGATCCATGAATGGGGTTTATTCTTGGAGGAAGCTGCTGCTGAATATTTTTCTTTAGATTTTTTAGTAGAAACAGATAACCCAACAATTGCTGCAGCTAGAAATAATGCTCTTGCCGAATCAGGAGAAAAAGATTTTAAATCATTTTGGATGAAACGAGGATCTGAATTAAGGCCCAGTCCTAAGTACGGTTTAGCTCTACAATTTGCTGACATATTGGTTACAAAAGGCGGTCCAGAGATGAAAAAGCTATTTTTATTGGCTAGAACAAAACAAAGTAGATTATGGAGAAGCAAATTAATAAAACTAATAGATACAACCTTTAAAAAAGGTACTGCTAAACAAATCATTGAAACATATTTTGAGGAAAATCACATAATGTCTCTTATTAAAGACTTAAAGAAATAATAGTGTTATAAATCTTTAAAATTGACAAATATTTGTTAATTTTAAATTTGGCAACCTATTTTATAGATAATTTGATTTAATAAGCTTGGGCAAAGTACCAAATATATTTAGCTTCTTTATTGCAGTAAATACATTTGCTTTGTGACTCTTTTTGATCCAATTCTTTTGCCCTGGTTGATGCTTTTGTTTCTTCTTTTATCTTTGTTTCACAATCAGCATTCTCGCACCAATATGCTTTGATAAAACCTCTTGAAGTCTCCATTATCTTTTTGAACTCATCGTAACTATTAACTTCATAGGTATTGTCTTGTTGGTATTTCTTGGCTTTTTGATAGAGATTGCTTTGAATCTCCTCTAAAGTTTTAGCCATATCATCTTTTAGAGTTGATAAATTAACTTTGGCCTTTTCTCCAGTATCACGTCTTGCACTAGTAACTACCTTTTCTTCCATTTCTTTTCCTCCAATTTCAAGTCTTACCGGTACTCCTTTTACTTCCCAGTCATTAAACTTTCTTCCTGCTGTCATTCCATCTCTTATATCCAGTTCAACTCTAACTCCCGCGTCAGTTAACGCTTTTTCAACCTCTTGGCAATAATCCAAAATATGATCTTCTAAGAAAATTGGAACGATTACAACTTGTACAGGAGATATTTTAGGAGGAAGAATCAAGCCATTATCATCTCCATGGGTTAGAAATAATCCACCAAGAGATCTAGTTGATAATCCCCAGGAAGTTTGCCAGACAAGAGCAGATTTACCTTCTTTGTCTTGATAGTTAATATCAAATGCTTTTGCAAAGTTTTGACCTAGATTGTGTGAAGTTGCTCCTTGTAATGCTTTGCCATCTGGCATCAAAGCTTCAACTGTATAAGTTGAATCTGCTCCTGCAAACCTCTCTGAATCGCTTTTAACACCAACAACAACTGGAATGGCATAATACTCCTCATAAATCTTTCTGTACCACTCTAATGCGTCCATTGTCATTTGTTGTGCTTCTTCATAACTTGTATGTGCCGTATGCCCTTCTTGCCAAAGGAACTCTAAAGTTCGCAAAAATAAATATGTTCTTTTCTCCCAGCGGACAACATTATTCCATTGGTTAATTTTGACTGGTAGATCTCTCCAAGATTGAATCCATTTGGAATACATGTCGTACATAATTGCTTCTGATGTTGGACGAACAACTAGAGGTTCTTTCAATTGCTCCCCACCCCCAATAGTTACAAGTGCCAACTCTGGTGAAAAACCTTCAACATGAGACGCTTCTTTCTTTAATAAAGAGTGGGGAATAAACATTGGGAAATATGCATTTTTAACTCCTCCCTTTTTAAACCATGGGTCAATAATGTCATGCACGAGTTCCCAGATGGCATATCCATATGGACGAATGACCATAGTGCCACGAACAGGACCATAATCAGCAAGTTCTGCTTTTAGAATTACATCTGTGTACCAATCAGATAGGTTCTCAGACTTTTTCTTTAGTTCTTTCTTTTCAAATTGAGTTTTCATGTTTTTAGAATAATTTTCCTCCAACAACTGCATCTTGAATGTCTGGAACTACTAAAATACAATCTCCACTTTCATCAGGAACTCCAAGTGTTAAAACTTCAGATTGAAAAGGACCTATTTGTCTTGGTGGAAAATTAACTACCCCCAAAACTTTTTTATTTAATAATTCTTCTTTCTTATAATGTTTAACAATTTGAACGCTTGACCTTTTTGTTCCAATTTCTGAACCAAAATCAATTGTAAGTTTGTAGGCTGGTTTTTTGGCTTCTGGAAAATCTTCCACACCAATAACCTTTCCTACTCTTACATCTAATTTTAAGAAATCGTCATAAGTGGCGGATGTATTATTCATGTTTTTGTTTAGTTATTTATATAAATTGCTAACCTCGGATATCTTAGAGTACCCTTCTTGCATACTTTTTTCAAATAGCAAAGGTAAACCTCCTTCATCTAATGATTTTAAAATCTTTTCTGTAATACCACCTTTAGTAGCAACAACATCTTTAACTTGTTGCAAATTTTGCGTATTCTCAGTCAAATATATATTTGTACCTAAGAATGTTTGGTGAACAATATCAAAGGATCGTTTTTTAGAAAAGCCATATAAATTTGCCAATATCACCATCTGCTCCATGAAGTAAGTAACTAATGCTGGGCCACAGCCAGATATTAAAGTAATTAAATCTATTTCTTTCTCATGTTTTACCTCTATAACATTCCCCAATGTTTTTAGTAAATTAACTATTTCTTTTTTGTTAGATGTAGATATGTTTTTTTTAGGATAAAAACCTATTACTCCTTTACCGACAGTAATAGGAATGTTTGGCATTACCCTGACAACTTTAACATTTTTATTCTTGGCATATTTCTCTATGGCCGAGATATGGACGGCAGCAACTGAGGAGATAATAATTTTATCCTCCAAATATTCTTTAATTTCCTCTATAATTGTCTTAACTAAAGCAGGCTTAACTGCAAGAATTACCCAATCTGCGTATTTAACTGCGGCAATATTATTGGTAGTAATTTTTATATTTAACTTGTCTTTCAAGGAAATTAGTTTACTTTTATTAGGATTAGCAACAATTACTTTTTCTGCAATTGCTTTGCCATATTTAATAATCCCTTCAGCAAAAGCATTTCCCATATTTCCTGCACCAATTATTGCTATTTTTTTACTTTCTAATGTGACCATTGCCATATACCTCCCATCTATATGTTGTTAACTCTTTTAGTCCCACTGGACCACGAGCATGTAGTTTTCCAGTTGAAATACCCATTTCAGAACCCAAGCCAAAAATAAAACCATCATGGAGTCTGGGAGAACTATTTACAAAGATTGCAGCGGCATCTATAGAATTAACGAACTTTTTAATAATGGTTTTGTCATTAGAGACTATACCTTCAGAATGCTTTTTAGAATACAGATTAATAAAGTTAATTGCTTCATCTAAGTTATCTACTATTTTAAGACCAATTCTTAGATCAAGTAACTCTTGCCTCCAAAAATTTTTATTAGTCTTATTTATTGGAACAATTGAGCCGACTTGATTATCTCCAAATACTACAACATTATTTTCCCTTAATATTCCAATTAATTCAGGTATAAACGCTTTTGATATTTGTTTGTGTACAACTACTGTATCTAGCGAATTGCAGGCAGCAGTTTTACTTGTTTTAGCATTTAAAATGATTTTAAGTGCCATCGATAAATTTGCACTCTTATCAATATATATTCTCGCTCCTCCAGCCGCATGTGCTAAAACAGGAATAGTAGAATTTTTCATTACATAATTAACTAATTTATATCCTCCTCTAGCTATTACTAAGTCTATATAATCATTTTTCTTAAGTAACTTTGCAACGACACCTCTATTGCTTTCAAATAAAACACAGTGTTTGGATAAACCTGTCTTTTCCAGTGCCTGAGTTATACAACTATGCAAAATAGTGTTTGTATGTTTTGCTTCAGACCCACCTTTTAATATTACTGAATTACCAGATTTAATACATAACGATGCGACATCAATTGTCACTTCAGGTCTTGATTCGTAAATGACAAGTATAGATCCAATAGAAGTTCTAACTTTCTTCAAAATTAATTTCTCACTAGTCTCCTTTGACTCAATGACCTCCCCCAATCCACTATTTAATTTTTCGACTGATTTAAGTCTGTTTACTATTTTGGCAATATGGTCACTATTTAAGATTAACCTTTCGATCATAGGTTTGGAAATTTTTTTCTTCTTAGCGATTTCAATATCAATTGTATTATTTTTTATTATTTCCTCTTCTCTGGATAATATCGAGTCAGCCAGATGAGACAAAAATAAATCACGAGTTTTTTCATTTGCTTGAGCAATTTCCATGGTTGAATTTTTAAATAATTTAAGGTTATTTATTTTCATATAGTTACTCCCATAATTACATTTCTGGCTTTTCCATCCACAATTTCAACAGGAATATTAATTTTGGATAAAGCTCTGATTACTTGTTGTTTTGCTTGTCCACCACCAACTCCGTAAACAGAACCTTGCATTGTAGAAAGTATAATGAGTTTGTTTGCTGAAAGTAGTTGTGTTACTCTTTCTGCTAGAAAATCGTTACCTTGAAAACTATTTAATTCGACTACATCATTTTCGTTTAAGACGGGTACAATTTCCGAAAAAGCGCATATTTCAAGTACTTTCTTTATCTGATTTTTAAGTTTAACCTTTGTAAATAAGTCTTTAGTCAATAATAGTTGACTAACTTGCAAACCCTTCTTGTTGAATATGCTTTGTATTATTGAAATTAAATGTGTTTGTCCAATTCCCGCAGCAATTTGTTTATTTAAACTGCCTTGTAAAACATCAACAAAATTGGCACCAATAGCTACTGCTCCTGAAACCACTAGAACTACTCCAACTCTTTGTTTTTTCAAGTCAAATACTTGATCTGCAATGTGAGCTAGTCTAAATTTGTCAATTGTGTTTCGCTTGGTAAGCAAAATCCCACTTCCAATTTTGATTATTATTATTTTTTTATCCATAAAAAAAGCCCTTGTAAATCCCCAACAAAAAAGTTAGAAATCTACAAGGGCCTTCAATTTGGCGATACCACCTTGTTTCCTTTTACTATCACTAGTAAAAGCTTTGTAACTGACTCCAGATAATTATCCGACATCAGTTTTTGAACTTTGATGCTTTAGTTCATTAAAAAGGTTTAGTGCGGTTTTCACCGATTTCTCCTCAAGCTCAGGGTTAGGAGCCCTTCAACGCTTGCATCTCTAAACTGTCAATAATCGTATTCTATATTAAAAATTAGTTTTGTCAAATTGAGGCTGACTTAATTTAATATTTTAAAAATGAACCTTATACGATAGAAAGATTTACTTTTTTATAGCATAGACAAAATCATCAGAAAAAACATAGATTTGATCATTTTCATAAAGTATCTGAGCACCGCCATAAACATTTTGTTTTGAAAAAATACGTTTCTCTTCTTTTGTTTCCCTGGACAGCTTTGAAAAATGTGTCACTTTCTCACGTTTTTGTTCAGCTTCAAAACTAGATAAAAGATAAACGTCCCCATTTTCAGCAACATTTGAATCCTTTATACGCGTTGATTCTGATTGCATAATAATATTTCCATTCTTAGGATTTATAACCCAAAGGTATCCTGAAGCAGTATCTTGTAAATAAAGAGATGTATCTTTTATTGATAGGCCCTGAAGTGTTGTTAAAATAGTGGTAGACCAAAGTTCTTTTCCGTTCTCCGTGTCGACTGCGACAACCTTAGTATCATCGGCTAAATATAATACACTTTTTGTTTCATTAAGAAGCCAAGATCCGTGAGATTCGATTTTCATAGGATATGACCAACCCAACTGACCATTTTTGAAAAGATAACTTTGTATGTTGTCGTCAAAGACTAGAAGGGAATTATTGGTGAGACTGCCAGGATTGTAACCAACAATTTCCTTTGTAAAGAGAAGTGTACCATTGTTGTTATTTATCACCCAATGTTTTCTTCTTAAAGTGGTATCCTCAAAACTACTACCTCCGTAAGCACCATAGACAGTTATATAGGAGCCGCCAGATTCTATTTGTTCAGGAACCAAAACTCCATCAGTTGCAAGGCTACTATTCCACAAAAGACTACCAGATTGTAAATGTCGTTTCCAAAGTATTGCTTGGTTTTTAATTAAATCAATCCCATACACAAAATCATCTTCTAATGTAATTCCACTAATATCTCCAACACTGGTAAGAGCATGACTCCAGATAGTTTTTCCGCTAACCTTATTTATCACCCTCAATCTGTCTTGACGAGTTTGAGATGATCCTAAATCAGAATGAACGAGTAAGTAATTTTCATGCTCCTGGACAACAATAGTTATTTCGGATTTATACTGCCAAATATTTTTTCCAGTTTGTGGATCTAAAAGGGAGAGATTATTATCTGTTTTGGTCAAAATATTATCACCAACCCTAGAAAATGAAATTTCTCCATATTCAGGTAGAGTAATAGCCACTGACCATTTTTTTACTCCTGTTTTTTTCTCTATACCAAAGATATGCTCTTTGTCAGCAGTAACAAAGATATCAGTTTTTTGTGTATCTAGAAGTTCTAAATAAGGAAAGCTTGGTACTTCCCATAATTTTGTGCCAGTCTGCTTATCTAAAGCATGCATTATACTGTCTTGGGTGGAAACATAAATAATTGAATCATCTAATTTTGGATAGATACGCTGGATCGAGTCTTCAAAATTCGTTCTCCATTTCTGGAAGCCATTTGTAGTATCTAAAGCAACTAAGATATTGTTTTTTGACCATTTCTTGTCCCAACCATTACTGTAAATTACTGCTTCCGCATTATTAAGTGCTGTTAAATATATAGTATTGTTGTAAAAAATTGGCTTACTAACCTGTCCTTCTACCTGTCTACTCCAAATTAAGTCTGATTTATCTATTTTTATGACAAACTCTATATTTTCTTGAATAGTTTTAAGGAAAGGATTAAGTACATTTCCACTTGAAAGAGTTTTTGTAATATCTTGTTTCTTTATAACTTCATATTCCATTGCATACTCACCTGTGGGAACAGATGCTGGATCTCTCTTAAGAAAGTACTGATTTTCACCTAGATAGTGCCACTCATTTGCAAGGGAAGTCTCAAAATAATTCGCAGATGTATTTTTTGTCTTTTGTTCAATTACTTTGTACGCTTTACCATTTCTTTTTACATATACAGCTTGATTATCCAGGTGGATTCGAAAAGATTCTCCAGGAAGTGCTAGGATTATTCCTTGAATATTATCGTTTTGGTAGTTATAACTTACCTTAGACCCTCGTTCTGTTTTTGCAACAAAACGAAATAGTAAATAACAAGAAATTAGGAAAGTAAAAATAATTGCAGCAAAAAATATTATTTTGGAGCGTATGGATTTCGTTGGCTTAAAAATATGAGGAAAGTTTTTACCAAATTCTAATGATCTTGTCATATCTCTAGTTTAGCATGATGCTTAATTGCTTTTCTCTTAAGAAAAATTGCATGAGATTTTTTGTAAATTAAATTTTTTGTTGTGGTAATTTTAGGATTTGGGAGTCAACTTCATTTAATTCTTTTTGAATCCTGGCTTTTTCTTCTTCATTATATTCTGGATTACGAAGCAACCTTTTTAGTCTTAAAAATTTTGCTCTTAGGTTATCTAGTTTTATTGAATCATCCATTTTTCTTTCTTGCCGAAACTATAAGCATCATTGGACGACGAAGTTCGTCCCTCATTCCTTCAACTGTTTCAAGTAATTCTTTACTTGGCTGTGGCTCTACTATTCCTGTTATCTCAAATCCATTTTGTAAAAGAGTATTAAGATAAGTTGTTAATGTTTTGTGATATTTAATTACTTCTTCTCCCAGGAAGTTTGCTTCTCTTTTTCCTTCAGTAAAGTATTTATCAACCGGGAAATGTAAAATGCTCCCCTTTTGATCACGATACCAATCTTGGGTACCATATGCTGTAAATACTGGATGTTCAACAGAGAATACAAATTCACCACCACTTTTGAGCCAAGAGAAAACTTTCTTTGCAATATCCTCAAAAGAAACTAGATAGTGGAATGTAAGGGAACTAATGACAACATCAAAAGAATCTTTTGGAAAATCTATATCTTCAATTGGTTTGCAAATATACTCAATATCTTTTGAAGTTTTCTCTTTTGCAACGTCAAGCATCTTTTCAGAAATATCAACACCCACAACTGATACTGCACCATGTTCAATAGCATACTGACAATGCCAGCCAAAGCCACAACCTAAATCCAAAACTTTTTTACTTTTGAAATCTGGCAACATTTTCTCTAATGTTTTCCACTCACCAGCTCCTGCAAGACCTTTAACAGATCTATTCATCTGACTGTACTTTGTAAAAAAAGTTTTGGTATCGTAAATATTTTGTTTCATAATGTATTTTATCACTTGTTGTCGGGAGAAGAAATTTCTTGTAACTTGCTTAAACTGATATAATTTCATATTAATGTGTAACAGTATTCCCTGGGATAAAATTGCAATCTTTATTTTCATAGCTTGTGAGATTGTTTGGTTTTCAATCTTGGTTGGCGTAGTAATCTTAGTTTTCAAAAAGATAAAAAGTGTATTGCTTAAAACTATCTCTTTTGCTTTACTTCTTTGTTTTTGGGTCTTTACTGCACTAGTTGGTTTCTTTGCATTTCTTATTATTACTGAAATACATGGCCAACCTGTAGGATCAGAGTATTTCACTTTAAATGCAGCTATCAAGAATACGTGCTACTTAGATCCAGAACGGCTGCATTGTCCAAAAACCTTAGATGAATTGATTTCCATAGAAGATAGAAAATTTAAAAAATACCTGATTGATTCAAGCTTGTATTATGAATATCGTCCAGAAACACATGAATATACTTTAATTGCCCTTAAAAAGAACAGTGAGAGAGGAGTCATTTTTGATCCCCGTTTTATATCGAAGGTAAACCC
>JBBTWO010000061.1:0-1098 GCA_038062745.1 Patescibacteria group bacterium
TATTACTTATTTAAACTTTTCGGTTCAAGAAAACAAATCAGCCAAACAATCTTCCAAAAAATCCCTGATCCTTATAATCATTCTTCCCAATTAGTTTCGCTGCAACCTTCATATACGCTCTAGCTGCCTTGCTCCTAGGATGCGTATGTATCAAAGCATCTTTCATTACAACAGCCTTAGGTACATTCCTGTCCTCTGGAATAACCCCTATAACTGGCAATTCAAGCATATCCTCTATATTAGAAATAGGCATCTGCGCTCTTCGCTTATCAAACCTTGCAACAATGACTCCAAGAATATTCTTTCCTAATTGCTCAATAAGTTTGCTTGCTTTCAAAGCATCTGTAACTGCCAATATCTCTGCATTTGTTACAATAATCACATCTTCTCCAGCCTCAATACCTGCAATTGCCTCTTCACCCAAACCTGCAGCAGAATCCAAAATAACAATATCTGCTAATTTCTTAAGTTTCTTACTAACTTCTTTCAGCTTACTATGATTTAATTGTCTCAATTCTTTAATAGATAAAGAACTAGGTATAATCTTTGTCCCGGATTCATGCTCATAAATAGCATCAGAAATCTTTGCCTTTCCAGAAAGAACATGATTCAAACTGACAGGAACCATAGGTGCGCCCAAATGCAATCCAATATTAGGTGTAGTCAAATTAGCATCAACAATTATAACCTCTTTCCCAAAAAAGTTCAAAGCAACGCCTAGGTTAATTGCGCTTGTAGTCTTTCCCACACCTCCTTTTCCTGACGTTATCGTAATAATTCTGGTCATTCCGTAATTAAAATCAATTTAATTTAAAGATTATATATGAAATTATTTCAGAATGCTTATAAACCTTTCTAACAATTCAGCATATTCGCTTAATGTTAGTAAATTAACATTAACCTCGTTTCCTTTGTAAAAAACCTTCAAATTAACGCCTTTCCTAAACTCATTTTCCCTTACTTTATCAAGTCTTTCAATATCTCGGAACATCTCATACATATTCAAAATTTTGCTTATTAAAACATCTGATATGTATATTTTTTTTAATTGTACTAATCTAGCTAAAGGTGCATCAGGAACAGCTTTCCATTTTTTTT
>JBBTWO010000062.1:0-5633 GCA_038062745.1 Patescibacteria group bacterium
TTCCATAGAGAAGATGTACAGCTTCCAACACTTCTTCGTCTTTCATTTCTTCAGAAGTGAACAAAAATTTTGAAAGTGAGTGTGAGAAGTTTCTTCGATCCTTGCCTTCATTTTTTTCTGGATAAAAATATCCTGTATCGAAAAGGACAATCCCTGTCCCGTTCTCCTTTGTTTCAATAAAGAAGTCTAGGTCTGGTATCCTTGGTGGATTTCCAAAACTATTCATCAATTGGGCAATACCTTTTACAAAATCTAATCTTTGAGAAAGAGGAGGGAGTTGTTCGACAGGCATTTGTCTATTATTCTTAAGTGCTTCTTTATATTGAAGCCCCGCACAAATAAATCTATCTACTTTTACATAATATTCATTACCATCTGTATCTATCTCTTTATAAAACTGTGATGGAGAAACAAATTCACCCACAAATTCTTGATATCTTTGATGATCATCTATGTGAGAATCAAAAACATCCTCCATACTCATGTGGGGATAGTATGTTGAATTAGCAATTTCTGGCCTTAAGGTTTTAACTGCCCATTTGGTATCGTATACATCGTCAAAAGTAGTGACTTCATACATACGACCAACAATGGGGGCAGATACAGCAAACTCTGGACCGTGTGCTATTTGATTCGGATCTGGAAAATAATCTGTATCACTGTACTTAAGTGTTGTAGATTTCTCCGACATACGAAAAGTATAGCAAAGGTTGATTGATTTGACATTAACCCTGAAGTTTTAGATAATATATTAATTCGCTTGTACTTAGACTAACCAACTAAGGAGAATTAAACGAGTGATTCACGAGAAGAATCAAAAAAGAAGTAATAGAAGTGGAACCACGGCAACAACCGTCTTCTGATAGTAGATATCAGATTGGCGGTTTTTTTGGTTTCTGGGGTACAATACAAACATGCAAAAAGATAACAAAGATTATTTAGAACACTTGAGACACTCTGCAGCACATTTATTGGCTGCAGCTGTAATGGATCTGTGGCCAAAAACAAAAAGAACAATTGGCCCTTCAATCGAAAATGGCTTTTACTATGACTTTGATTTTGGTAAAGTAAAAATCTCAGAAGATGATTTACCCAAAATTGAAAATAAGATGCACTATATTGTTAAATCCTGGGAGAGATTTGAAAGACATGATGTAACAAAAGCCCAAATAGTAAAAGAGTTTAAAACTAATGAATACAAACAAGAACTTATAAATGAGTTTTCAAAAGAGGGTCAAAAATTAACTGTCTATCAATCTAGTGAATTTAGAGATTTATGTCGTGGAGGACACATTGACAATCCTTCTCAAGAATTAAAACACTTCAAATTGCTTTCCATTGCCGGTGCTTATTGGAGGGGAGATGAGAAAAACAAAATGTTAACTCGAATATACGGCACTGCTTTTGCTAGTCAAAAAGAACTAGACGAGTATTTACATCAAATTGAGGAGGCTAAAAAAAGAGATCACCGAAAACTTGGGAAAGAGCTTGAGCTTTTCACCATCAATAATGAAGTCGGCCAAGGATTAACGATTTGGCTTCCAAATGGATCCACAATAAGAAGAGAGATAGAAAACTATATGGTTTCCGAACAAATTAAAATGGGCTACAAACATGTTTATAGCCCCCACATTGGCCAAAAATCCCTTTGGGAAAAAAGTGGACATTGGGACCTTTATAGAGAGAAAATGTACTCTCCAATGGATGTTGAAGGAGTTGAATACTTAGTCAAACCAATGACGTGCCCAATGCATATTCAAACTTATGAAATAAAACCGAGATCCTATAGAGAACTACCTCTAAAAATTGCCGAGATTGCTTCAGTCTATCGATATGAAAAATCTGGAGAATTAAGTGGTTTGTTACGAGTTCGAGCCTTTACCCAGGATGATGCCCATATTTTCTGTACACCAGAACAAGCCACAGACCAATTTATTGAAGTTTTTAACTTCATTCAGAAATTATACAAAGTTTTTGGCTTTGAAAACTATCGAGTCAGGGTTGGTATAAGATCAAAATCTGAAAAGTATCTTGGCAACAATTCATCCTGGAAAAAGGCTGAAGATCGAGTGATTGCGGCTTTAAAGAAAGCAAAATCTGACTACTTTGTTTCAGAAGGGGACGCAGCTTTCTATGGTCCAAAAGCGGATTTTCTAATTAAAGATGCTCTAGGTAGGGAGTGGCAGTGTGGCACAGTGCAAGTAGACTTTATGTTACCCCAAAGATTTGGTCTAAAGTATATAGACAATGACGGCAAAGAAAAAACGCCAGTCATGATTCATAGAGCCCCACTTGGGTCGCTTGAAAGATTTCTCTCAATCTTAATTGAAAACTATGCCGGAGCTTTTCCTGTTTGGATTTCGCCAGTACAAGTCAAAGTCTTGCCAGTAAGTGATAAATCCTTAGATTATGCCATGGATATTTCCAGTAAACTCCTTAAAAGCTGTATTAGAGTAGAAGTAGATGAAAGAGCAGAAACCTTAGGAGCTAAGATCAGGGATGCCCAAGCACAAAAGGTTCCCTACATGTTAATTGTGGGTGAAAAAGAGAAAGAAGCAAGCAAAATCTCAGTTAGAACAAGGGCTGGCAAGGATTTGGGGCAAAGTGATTTATCCAGCTTCATAAAGCGCCTAAAAGACCAAATTGATAAAAAGGCTCTCGACTGATATAATTTAAACCTGAAATTGAGTAAGAAAGACCCTTGGCGAATTAATAATGAAATCAGAGTTCCGAAACTACGGGTTTTGGATTCTGAAGGCAAACAAATTGGTATCTTGTCCACTTCTGTTGCTTTAAAAAAAGCTTCAGACGCAGGACTTGATTTGATTGAAATAGTGGCAGGTGCAGTTCCACCAGTTGCTAAAATAATCGAGCTAGGGAAATTTAGATACCAGGAAGAGAAAAAACAAAAAGAAGCACAGAAAAAGAGTAAGGCCGCGGAACTTAAGGAAATCAGATTTAGTCCCTTTATAGGCGAGGCTGATTACCAGACCCGACTTGCCAGGGTTAAAGAATTTTTAGAAGGCGGAGACAAAGTTAAACTTGTGGTCGTCTTTAAGGGAAGACAGATGGGAAGTAAACAATTTGGGTATGATTTATTCAAAAAGATTCTTACCATTTTGGGAGACAAAATTGTCATCGACATGGAACCCAAATTTATCGGGCGACACTTGGCAATGATTGTCTCACCAGTAAAAAAGAAAATCATTAGTCTAAAGAAAGAAGAGGAATAAAAAAACTATGAAAAATAAAATGAAAACCAGAAAGTCAGTAATTAAGAGATTTAAGGTTACCAAAACCGGAAAAATTATGCGTGGCCATAATTTCGCCAGGCATTTAAATGTTAAAAAGACGTCAACCAGGAAAAGGGCTTTACGCAGACCTGTTGAAGTTAAAGCATCTTTTGCAAAAAGACTTAGAAAGGCTCTTGGAGTAACTCTCAAGAAATAAACAATCATGGCACGCGTAAAATCTCCAGCAGCACGAAACCACCGAAGAACTTTAAAAGCTGCCAAAGGCTTTAAACAAGCACGCAGCAAACGCATTAAAGTTGCTAAGGAAGCAGTACTTCATGCAGGTCAATATGCCTATGAAGGAAGAAAGAGAAAGAAAAGAGATTTAAGATCCCTTTGGAATATTCGCATCAATGCCGCAGCTCGTGAAGTTGGAACAACTTACGGAAAACTTATTAATAGTTTAAAGAAAGCAAATATTGAAATTGATCGAAAGATTCTAGCAGACCTTGCAGTAAAAGACAGAAATGCTTTTAACGAAATTGTTAAAAAAGCAAGCTCAAGCTTTACACCCGAGAAGTAAAGGGAGGTAAAGTTTGTTATTTAGTAAAAACCTCCGAAAGAGAGGTTTTTTTAGTTTAGAGGCGATATAATAAGTATTACAAAGAAAATGAAAGAACAAATAGTTAGTCTTAAAAACGAATTGGTTTCCCAGATCATTTCTGCAAGTGGAGTTAAAGAGTTAGAGAACCTAGAGTCAGCGTATCTAGGTAGAAATGGAAAATTAACGATTCTCATTAAAGACCTCAAGAATGTTTCCGAAAGTGAAAGAAAAGAAATTGGAATTTTAATAAACGACACCAAGCAAACAATTCTTTCGCTTTTTGCTGAACAAAAGAGCAAATTTATTTCGTCAAAAAATACTTGGTTTGATCCTACAATTCCCGGCATAAGACCAAACATAGGAACAAAACACTTAGTTACTCAAGCAATTGATGACATTGCTACCATTTTTGAAAAAATCGGTTTTGTTAGATCCAGATATCCAGAAGTCGAATGGGATTGGTTCGCTTTTGAATCTCTAAATATGCCAAAAAATCATCCAGCCAGAGATGAATGGGAAACTTTCTTTGTAGACGCCCCATTAAATGAAAAATTCGGCAAAATGGTTCTAACACCCCACACATCTAATGGACAAGTAAGAGAAATGCAACGGTTGGGAAAACCACCAATAAGAATGGTTAACATTGCTAAAACATACAGAAGACAGTCAGATACTACTCATTGCCAAATGTTCCATCAGTTTGAAGGGTTAGTAATTGATGAAAATATTAATATCTCACACTTGAAGGGAACTATTGATTATTTTGCCAAGGAGTTCTTTGGTGAAGGATCAGTGTCACGCATTCGTCCGTTCCACTTTCAATTTACTGAACCATCTTTTGAAGTTGACTTTAGTTGTATTCATTGCGACGGAAAAGGTTGTAAATTTTGTAAAAGTGGCTGGCACGAAGTTGGCGGTGCCGGAATGGTTCATCCCAATGTTTTAAGAGCTGGGGGAATCGATCCAGACAAATATTCTGGTTTTGCTTTTGGTTGGGGAGTGGAGCGTGTTAGACTGTTGCGATCAGGGACCACTTTGGATGATATTAGAGATTTATACACCACAGATTTACGATTACTAAGGCAATTTTAAAATATGGATATCTTAATACCTGATAACTGGCTGAGAGAATATTTGAAAACAAAGGCAACCAAGAAAGATTTGGCAAAATATCTTTCATTAAGTGGGCCTTCTGTTGAGAGAATATTAAATGAAGATAAGTACCCAACATATGCAATGGAAGTAACCACCAATAGAGTTGATTCAGCAAATATCTATGGTATTGCTAGAGAGGCCTCAGCAATCTTGCCAAAATTTAAAATATCAGCAGAACTTCTACCACTTAAAACAAAAAGCAAGCAAAAGTTTTCAGACAAAGTGAAATATTTGAATTTAAAAGTAGATTTCAAGCTTTGCAGCAGATCCACCGCAATTTTAATAAAAGACGTGGAAATCAAATCTTCTCCAAAAATTGTTCAAGAAAGATTAACAGCCGTCGGTGTCAGGCCAATTAACAATATTGTCGATATCTCAAATTACGTAATGCATGAATTAGGACAACCAATGCATACATTCGATTACGACAAGATTGGAAAATCCACCATGATTTTGAGGGAAAGCAAAAAGGGTGAGAAAATCACAACCCTAGATGGCTTAAGCTATAACTTACCAGGAGGAGACATTTTAATAGAAGATGGTAACAGTACAATTATTGATCTACCAGGAATAATGGGTGGAAAAAATAGCATGGTAGATGAAAAAACAAAAAATGTTTTAGTTTTTATTCAAACTTACGA
>JBBTWO010000063.1:0-1407 GCA_038062745.1 Patescibacteria group bacterium
CGGTCAGAAGTCAGAATTACTTGACCACCAGCTTGAGTTACAGCATTAAAAGTGTGGAAGAATTCTTCCTGAACTGAGTCTTTGCCAGCAATAAACTGAATGTCATCTATTAATAGCCCTTGAAGCTTTCTATATTTGTTTCTAAATGATTGGGTGGTTTTATTCCTTATTCCCTCAACAATGTCATTAGTGAACTCTTCTCCAGTACATTTTAAGACATTGGCCGAGTTGTTTTGTTTAATAATTGACAAACCAACAGCATTCATTAAATGGGTTTTTCCCACCCCTACTCCACCATAGATAAATAAAGGGTTGTAAGCTGTCGCTGGTCTTTGGGCTACTGCCTCAGCTGCTGCCCAAGCCATTTGGTTTGATCCTGAGACTGCATAGTTTTCAAAAGTTAAAGTAGGATTGACTCGAGAAAGTTTAATATTTTCAAAAAATTGCCCCCCATTGTTTGTTTGTTGAGTCTCTTGGGTGTCAAATAAAGGAGCGGGTAAAGATTGGCTTTTGTCGCTTACTATTAACTGTTTTTGCTTGACGGTGAAAATTAAGTCACAGTTTGTCCCCAGTGATTTAATCAAAGAATCTTGAATTAGGCCAAAATATCTAACCTCTATAGTTGACTTAATAAAGGTAGAATTACAACCAATTTTGGCGCTGAAACGACTCTCGTCTAACTTCTCTATTTCCGCCAAATGAGTTTGAGAAAGCCAGGTTGAAAAGATGGCTGGAGACACCGAGACCTTTACACTCTCCAGTACTTCATGCCAAATTTGATTTTTATCAATGTTTTCCATAATACTAACTTTGGGCAGAAGAGTGGAAGTAACTCTTTAAGGCTCTTCTAACTTAGTAAAGTTATCCACAATATTCAACCCCCAAAATTGCCGAATATTTTTTTGGTGTTAAATTAATACTTGGAAGTGAAGACTGTTTTTTGATATAATCGGGCTATGTCTACAAAAAGAACCTATCAACCATCAAAAATAAAACGGGCAAGAAAGCACGGCTTCATGGAAAGAAATTCTACACGAGATGGTAGGGCAGTCTTAAAAAAGAGAAGAATTAAAGGAAGAGTTAAGCTTACTGTTTAACATGCTACCAAGAGAAAATAGAATTACAGAAAAAAAAGACTTTGACGAGGTTAGAAATAAAGGTAGACTTGTCCAAAGTGACTCATTTGCCTTTGGTTTTATTGACAATAATGCGGGAACCCCTTCACGCTTTGGTTTTGTGGTATCCACAAAGATATCCAAAAAAGCAACACTCAGGAATCGTGTGAAGCGTGCAATGCGCGAGGGAGTTAGACAAAACTTAACTTACATTAAAAAAGGAATTGATGGCGTATTTTTAGCCAAGACTTCAATCCTAAATAAGCCAACTCCAGAGATTATGAAAGAAGTG
>JBBTWO010000064.1:0-10976 GCA_038062745.1 Patescibacteria group bacterium
TTAAAAATGTGTAGCTGAATTGGAAAATCCAGGGATGGGAAAAGTAAAGGATGGCAAAAATTGTCGACTTTAACTCGTCTATTTTCAGTCTTTTAAGAAGGAGGTAAAAACAAATTGTTCCCAAGAAAGTTAAAAGTATTGAGGTAAAGTGGGTTAGAGCAATGGAAAACCCAAAAAGTTTTGAAAAAACTCCTGCAAAAATCAACATAAAAACTAAGGTTGAGGAAGACCAATCAACAATCAAAAGAGAATTATTGATCAAAGATTTCTTTAAGCTTAAAATATAGGCCCAATCATCTTGAAAGGCTTGATCCCTCAAGGGAAGCATGAGGACAAACACTAACACATAAAGACAAGTAATAAGAACGATGCCTCTGTTTTTTCTAGTAAATTTAAGGTGAATTATTTGCACTCCTTGTATATACCAAATCTGTTTTGTTCAAACAGAATACCACGATTTTTGCCAGAATCTGAAATCAAATCTGGTGTTGCTGTTTTGATTTCATAGCTTGAAAGATTTTGAAACTGGTAAAGACAATTGTCAGTTGGTTTGACTTCGCGCCAAGGGCTACGAGTTTTAATAGTGTATTTGTCTTGATTGTTGTCAGCGATATATTTTTGCAGTGTTTGTTCGTAATACCACCATGGTAACCAAGATTCGTCTCCAACAGCGACATTTGCCGGTTCGATATTTTTCTCTAAAACAAGTTTTTCTGCCATTTCCCATCTGATGCCGTCTGGTTGATACCTGTTTCTGGTTGCTGTTATTGAAGATATCGAGAACAAAAGAATAATAATTACAGCTAAAGGATAATTTGCCTTAAGGTTTCTAGTTGCAAGTGCAAGCTGGATTATCGCAAAAGGAAGAAAGGAAATAATGTACTGAGCCCAGTTAAAGTAGGGGAAAATAACTGTAGCTGTAAATTGGATTGCAAAAGTCAAAATGAGAAAGAGTTTTTCTGGCTTGATTTTTGGTATTTTTCTAAATTTATATTTTGAAAAAATGGTGAATAAAACAGTGAAGGCAACAAAAAAAGTTCCATATATTAGTACTGTTGGCTTTGTGGTTTTTATTTCGAGTTCTGTTCCAAGCAAGTGATAATAGGAAGATACTACTTGTTTGAGAATATATTGGCTGCCTCTGGGAACCGAGGAGTTAAATGTTTGAATATATTGCCTACCAACAAAAAAGAGAATAGTTAAGAGTCCACAGGCAAAGATTGTTTTCAGCAGTTTCCTATTTAAAATTCTATTTTTAGTGAATAAATCATTAAAAGTTGACTTTGCGCCAACTGCTAAGATGGTAAGCCAGATTGGAGTAGAAGCTAGTATAAGATACTTCCAAGCTATAAGCCAGTTGATATTTGGATATAAAAAATATCTAGTTACTAAACTGGGCTGTTCTAGTTGATATGTCTTTCGATCAATGTGTATAGTAATTTCAACAAACAGAAGAAGTAGGTAAAAACCAAAAGCCAACGCTAGTGGTTTTATGTTTTTGCCAAGAAAAGTCACACCGTCTCTCCATTTCAAACCCGGCAAGAAAATTAAAAATAAAGGTAGAAAAAAACCAATTGTGTGGTGAAAGAGATATAAAACTCGCTGGATAAATGTTGCGTAATAAAGATATGTTGCCCCAATTCTAACCGTGTCTAATGGAAACAAAAATGGTAAAACTTCTTTCGAAAACCTTCTTAGTCCAATTTGATATTCTGCAATTGTTAGATTGCCAGGTTGTTGATGCCAATAAAAATAGATAATGAAGATTATTACAAAAGGCAATGTTGCAGCTAGGAAGTGTTTAATTTTAAGTCTTTTACCTATTAACAATAAAAAAGCAGAAGTTATAACTATTGCCAAAAAAGGAGAAAAACCCAACTGTCTTGTTGTGAAAGAAAAGGAAGCAAACAGGCTTCCTAAGGCGTAGTAAAGAGTTCTTTTGTTTTGCAGACCTAAAGTATAAAAATAGAGTGAGATTATTAGAAGTGAAACATAACTTGTATCTGATAAGAAGGTATAAGAAAACTGAAAAACCCAGGGGAAAGTGAAGTAGAAAACTGTAAACAGTAAGCAGCGGACTTGACTAATCTTTAATCTCTTTAATAGAGAAAAAAGAGCACAGCTACCAAAATAGCTTAGTGCAATATTGGCAAAATGAAGTGTTTTGATTGAAAAACCAAAAATTTTAGAAAAAAGTGACCCCCAAAAAATTAGAAATACAGTACTGGGTTCTAGCCAATCACTAACACTTAAATTGCCCGTTAAGTAAAAATTTCTGACGCTTTGAATATATGCCCAATCGTCTTGATAGGTTTGATTTCTTAAAGGAAGCATGTATAAAAGGGTAAGAACATAGAGTGTACTAAAAGCTAAAAAGGGCCAATATCTTTTGATTTTTTTTAAAGTTAAGATCATAGGCAATTTTGCATCTTGCTTTTTGCAATTGCAAGATACATACTTTTTGAGTATGAAGAGAATATTAATTACTCTATTTGTTGCAATTTTCTTTTTCTCGTTAACCCAGATTTCTTTTGCTCAAACAAATCCGACTGATATACAACAACCAGTTGTTGAAGAGATAAATACTTTTGACCTCTTCTGGCCAATCGTAGCCGGTAGAACACGAGGTGATTCTCTTTATTCATTGAAGATATTAAAAGAGAATGTCCGTGGAAGCTTGATTTTCAGTAATACTAAGAAATCAGATTACTATGTTTTTCTTTTAACAAAAAGAACTGTTGAGGCAGATAAACTCCTAAAAGATGGCAAAACCGATGAAGCCAAAGACACAGTTGGGGATATGGAAACTCTGGTCGCCAAAGCAGATGTTTCAGTTGGCAAAGCAAAACAAAAGAATGAAAGTTTTGGTGAAAGTGGTCCTGAAATGGTCAAGAGGCTGGAGAATATCCAAAAGCTTATTGCTTGGTTATCGGTAAAAGATGAAAAGAATGCGCAGCTTTTCAAAACTGTTGGCGAAAAAATAACTTCACTTAAAGCCAAACTCTGAGGCTGTTTGCTCCATTGATTTTATTTCCAATAATCCCTGTTCTCGTTTTTCGTTTGCATATTTGACTATTTGTTCAATGCCATCTAGCATTGCAATTGTGTTTTCGGCTAAATCTACAGGGTGAAACCAAAGATGGAATACTTTACGGTTTTTGACTGCACTCTTAATTCCAAGTTTTGCTTTAACCACCCTTAACCAGATGGGTATGTACTTTCTGATGCCTCTGGCTGAAACAAAGTACATCGAACCGCGAGTTGCTATCAAACCTTTGTTTGTCTGGAGCTCATAAACGGGTGGTATTCTGGGGATTATGGTTTCCCAATTTGTTTGATCCGCACTTCTGTAGATTTTAAAACCATATTTTTTGAGTAAATCCAAGTGAGCAACTTTATTTCTAGGAAAAACAAAAGACACAGCTCGGTTTCTCTTTACTTCCTGATCAGCGCAGTCTTTATCTATTTGTGTAAATACTTCGTGTGAATATGAATGTGAACCAACTTCCTGAAGTTTTGTTTTTTTAATTTGGTCAATAATATCTTTTCCCCTCCAAAGTGGATCACCACTTGAATTCATGCTTCCCACAACTGCCCAAGTCACTGAGATTTTATATTTTGTAAAAATGTCAAGAAGTCGATTAATAATGTCTCTCTCTTTTTTTGTTGCTCTAATGAATTTTGAGTAATCTAAATCTTTCCTACCCCACAAAAGTTCAGTATCAATGGAAATGCAAAATATTCCTTTTTTCATTTTATTTTTTAATTAGAAGCCAGAAAAAAGTAGGTGCTAGAAATTTCAGAAGTGGCGACAGTAAAAATGAAACTGGGTAGAGAGCTTTTGGAATGTTTAAATAGCCGTAATTTGCAGGATTTTGAAAAATTTTAGCCGTATATTCGTTAACCACAAACTTATTGGTTAGTTTTTTTAATTGCCACCAGTTGGCAGGAGTTTCGTAATATTCATTTGCCTTGTTAAACAATCTCACATATGTGTTTGCTATGCGTTTAGGAAGATATGACAAAAAAGGCAGGTCGTAATGCGGTTCCATAGGCCAAAGAGAATTAATGGCTGCAAGGTAACAAACTCCATTTGGTTTGAGTACTCTATAAATTTCAGAAAAAAGTTTTCTTGGATTGGGAACGTGCTCATAGACATGGGTGCAAATGACAATATCAAAAGTATTGTCTTTGAAGGAGAGATTCATGGCATCATCAACTTTGAAGGAGAGATTTTTCTTTTTAAATTCTTTTCCTGCAAATTCAATAGCTTGTTTATCAATGTCGGCAACGGTTACAGATCTAAAATATTGGGCAAGGTAGTTACCAATTATGCCAGTTGAGGCACCAACATCCAAAAGCGTCAGTTTTTTTAGCTTTTCTTTATCAAAATACTTTCCAAGCAAAATAACCATTCTTTTGGCTTTTTCTTCACGAGATTTTTTGTCATACATTTGAGGCCTGCCGGCTGCATAATTATCTTGGTATTTCACACTGACATTATACTTGACTTAGTTAGATAGTACTACTATAATCGGAATCCAAATATGATTGAAGTAATAACGGGGGAAGGTTTTGGTGATGGTTGGGTTTTGTTACCAGACAATCCGGAAGAACCTTCAAAAGACACATGGGTTTACCTTCCAGATTATGGAAAATCACCTAAAAAAGGTTCAATTCCAAACCTTGTTGACCCAAAGAGGTTATCTCCGCCGTATAATGGTGAACCCGAGGAACCTGCTACTCATCCCTAACTACTTTCTGCTACAATTGGCTGGCTGTTTATGACTACACTTACTGGTAAAAACGTATTGGTTACAGGTGCCACTGGTTTCATTGGTAGTAATTTGGTTGATAGACTAGTTGCTGCCGACATTAAGGTAAAGGCTTTAGTAAGAGATGCTAATAATATAGGTAAATTGAACCGAAAGAAAGTTGAAATTGTTGAAGGAGATTTAACTAATTACGATAGTTTAGACCCCGTTCTGGATAAAGTTGATGTAATTTTCAATTTAGCTGCTGGTTTACCTCATCATCACCTTTCTGGGGAACAGTACAAAAAAACTAACATCATTGGTTTGGAAAATTTGATCAAAAAAGCAATTGAAAAGAAAGTTGGCAAAGTAATCCATGTTTCTACTGTTGGTGTCTATGGAACTAACGCGAATAATGTTGATGAGAGTTTTAAACCAAAACCAAGTGATGTCTATTCTCGGTCAAAACTGGCAGGAGAAAGAGTTGTTCAAAAATATAAAAATAAAATCGCGGTAGTAATCGTTCGCCCAACCATTGCTTACGGCCCGGGAGATACTCGTCCTGGTTTCCTGAATCTTTTTAAGTTGATTAAAAAGGGAATGTTTGTACCAGTTGGTAGAGGGAGCAATTACTTTCATACTATTTATATAGACAACCTGATAGATGGACTCTTGTTAGTAGCAACTAACAAGCAGGCAATTGGTCAAGACTTTATCATCGGGGATGACCCATGTCCTACTATGAAGGAAATTTTGTCATTAATGTATATCTTGCTTGGCAAAAAGATGCCAAGGGTATATATACCAAAGTCGTTAGTGGTTTTTGGTATTCCTGTTGTTTTGAATAAACGAAGAGTAAACTTTCTAACTGCTGACAAAAAATATAAAATTGACAAAGCCAAAAGAATTTTGGGATATAATCCAAAGGTAGACCTAACTGCTGGATTGCAGGCAACCTTAAAGTGGTACATTAAGAAAGGTTTGATATGAAAACAAGAAAGCCAAAGATTGCAATTTTCACTCACAATTATTTAAACACTTCCAAAGAAAGGAAAGACGCTGGTGTTTTTGTTTATGACTACGCTCAGGAATTGGCAAAACATGCAGATGTATCCATTTTTTGTCCAGATTTTGGTGGAACTAAAGAAGAATATAAAAAAGTTCCAGTAACTTGGTTTGATTGGGGGGGGCCTAAGACGAAGTTTGCTACTTGGAGTTTTTTCTCACCTACTTCTGTCTATAATTTTTTCAAACTACTAATTGTAGGGTGCAAAGAGGCTGAAGATTTTTACAAGGATAACGAAGTCGATTACATTCTTTCGGCATGGGTAATACCGTCTGCTTTTTACGCCTTGTGGTTGAATATTAAATATAAAGTTCCATACGGGGTTTGGATATTGGGATCTGATGTTAATATGTATGCCAAATTGCCAATTTTGAGACAACTGACAGTTTTGGCTCTCCGAAAAGCGACACATAGATTTGCCAATAGCTATTGGCTTATAAGTGTTGTTGAAAATCTTTCTGGCAAAGTTTGTGAATATATGGATGCCATTACAAAGTTTGATGATATAAGTAAAGTTAAAGCTCAGAAATTAAATGAAAAAGTTTTCAACTTTCTTTTTGTAAGCCGTTTAGAAAAAGTTAAAGGACCAGATGTTTTAATTGCTGCATGTAAAGAATTAAAGAAAAATACCAACAATTTCCATCTGCATTCATTGGGAGATGGCAGTATGAGAAAAAGTTTAGAAGAGAAAGTAAGACAATGGGGCTTGGAAAAACAGATTACTTTTCATGGTGTTGCTAGTAAGCAACAAGTTGCGTCTTTTATGAAAGCAGCCGATGCCTTGGTTGTAGCCTCCAGACACGAGAGCATTCCTTTAGTGATGGTAGAAGCTTCTAGGGCTGGTTTGGCAACTGTTACAACTGATGTTGGTGATTGCCGAATTGCAATTGAAAAATACGACATTGGTTTTGTGGCAAAAAACGAGGATCCGCAAGATTTAGCAGTTGCAATGAACAAAGCAATCCAAGAGGGCAAGAATTTCAATACAAATAGAGCTAAAGGTTTGCAGTCTTTGGCTAAAAGTAGGTCGCAGGCAAAAGCAGTTTCTATCTTGATAACTGAAGTGGATAAAGTTATAACTGTAACTGACAAGAGAAACGGAAAAAATGGCAATAGAAAGATCCAAAAAGAAAAAAAATAGTTTAGCTTCTAAAAAAGTGGTTATTATTGGCGCGGGTGAAGCGGGGATTGATGTCTATCGGGAAATCAAAGACAATAAAGGACTTCATTTGGAGGTGGTTGGTTTTATTGATGATGACCCAGATAAAAAGTTGCTTAAAATAAATGGCTCACAAGTTCTAGGAGACAAGACAAATCTTAAATCAATAATTAGAAAATACAAAATTGTCGAAGCAATTATCGCCATTCCTTCAGCCAAAGGAGAAAATATCTCAGAATACGTACGACTTTGTTCGGAAGCAAAAGTGGTTTTTCGAATTGTTCCCAGAGTCCGTGAAATTATCGAGGGTAAAGCCTATTTAAAAACATTAAGAAAAGTTCAAGTAGAGGATTTGTTGGGCAGGCCAGTAGTAAAGTCAGATGTCTTTGAACTAAAAGAGTTCTTTAAAGGCAAAAAAGTTTTAGTCACAGGAGCTGCGGGATCAATTGGATCGGAACTAGTTAGACAAATATCTGCATTCAGACCAAAAGAATTGATTTTAGTTGACTGGTGGGAAAATGGTGTTTTTGAATTAACACAGGAATTAAAAAGAAACTTTCCCAGATTAAAACTTAAGGCCTACATAGCAAATGTTCAAGATGAAGATAAAATTGACAGAATATTTGAAAATCATACCCCAAATTATGTTTTTCATGCCGCGGCTTACAAACATGTTCCCTTGATGGAAGAGCATCCGGATGAAGCGATAAAGGATAATATTTTAGGTACCAAAATAGTCGCCGAGTCTGCCAGAAAATATGAAACGGAAAAATTTGTTTTTGTCTCAACAGATAAAGCTGCTAATCCAAGAAGTGTTATGGGAGCAACTAAATCAATTGCTGAAAAAATAGTTAAAAGTTTAAACGGCCAAAAAACAAAGTACATGTGTGTAAGGTTTGGGAATGTTTTAGATAGTAACGGAAGCGTAATTCCAATTTTTAGAAAACAAATTGAGAATGGCGGGCCAGTGACAATTACTGACAAAAGAATGACTCGTTACTTTATGACAATACCTGAAGCTGCACAATTAATTTTAAAGGCGGCATCAATGGGAGAAGGCGGGGAGTTGTTTGTTTTGGATATGGGTGAACCAGTAAAAATTGTCGATTTGGCTGAAAATTTGATTAGACTCTCAGGTTTTATTCCTGACAAGGACATTAAAATCGTCTATACAGGAGTAAGACCTGGTGAAAAACTTAGGGAGAGGCTGTTTAACAAAGATGAAAAATTAGAAACCACCAAGCAAGAAAAAATATACATCACCAAAAGTAATGGTTTACATGTTCAAAAATTAGATTTAACTGTTGATAAATTGCTCAAGTTTGCCAAAAAAGGCGACAACGAACAAATCGTTAAACTTCTCAAAAAATCCACCTAATGTGGCCTTGATACAGCTCTCTTTACATGGGAGAATAGAGGTCAGATGAAATTAACAAGATTGAAGATTGCTCTACTTCTTGGAGGAACCTTTTTTGTTTTTGGTCTTATTACTCTTCCTCACTATGGAATTAACTGGGATACTATTAACCACTTGCCTCGTGGTCAAGCATACCTGCGCTACATCCTAACGAGAAAAACCAACTATAATGACCTGCCAACTCTCTACTATGATTGGAACGTAAGACAGCAATGGCCAAATCAAAACCCTGATTCACTTGCCATAGACACAAGTTTACCAGCGGGCGAGCAAGCCGAAAGAAGTTTTTACCAACTTTCAGCCGCTGATTTTACTTATTTTATTAATAAAGATGGTGATGGCCATCCACCTCTAAGTGACATTTTGTCATCAGCTTTTAACAGTGTTCTTTTTGGTAGATTGAGACTAATAAACGATATAGATGCCTACAGAGTATATGGTGTATTTTTGGCTTCTTGTTTGGTTGGATTAATTTATTATTGGGTATCAAAAGAATATGGGAAAGTAGCTGGTTTTTTTGCCTCGCTATCTTTGGCAATATACCCTCTGTTTTGGGCAGAAAGTCATTTCAATAATGAAAAAGACATACCGGAAACTGTTTTTTGGTCTTTTATGTTTTTTTCAATTTGGCAAGCAATAGTTAGAAAGAGTAAAAGATGGTTGTTGGTATCAGGAATCTTTTTTGGTTTAGCACTGGGGACAAAGTTTAATATTTTATTTTCTGTTTTAGCTATTGCTCCATGGCTACTGATCTACAAACTTAAGGAGTTCTGGCAAGGCGATAGGCAATTGGGAAAATTCTTTAAAGCCAATTTGTGGATAATTGGCTTTGGTGTTTTGGCAATTATAATTGGTCTGGCTATCTTTTTTGGCAGTTGGCCATATTTGTGGGACGATCCAATGAATAAGGTCGCAACTGTTTTTGGTTTCTATAAAAACATAGGAACTACAACTGGAGCTGATCCAAGATTTGTTGGTAAGTGGATAATAAATACTTTTGTAATTCAGTGGATTGTCTACACTACTCCCTTGCCGATATTGTTTTTTAGTTTTCTTGGCATGTTGGCAGTATTGTTTAGTATCAAAAAAGACAAAAATCTAACTGGAGTGTTATTTGCTTTGTGGTTGTTTGTTCCCATTGCTCGTGCAAGCTTGCCCAATGTCAGTACCTACGGTGGAGTAAGGCAATTAATGGAGTATATTCCAGCTTTGTCGATATTCTCAGGAATTGGCGTTGCTAGTTTTTATAAATTAGCACTAAGCAGAGTAAACAAATATTTAGTCTTGTTGGTTGTGTTTGTGCCTTTTGTATGGACGATAACCACTTTAGTAAAAATTCATCCAAACGAGAATGTCTATTTTAATGAAATCATCGGTAGTTTGTCGGGTGCCAAAGATAAGGAATTTCCATATTGGGGTTTTAGTTTTGGTTCTCCCTATAGGCAAGCTGCTTCTTGGCTATATAAAAACGCAGAAAAAGATGCAACTGTTGCCTTTACTTATGATCTAATTCCCAACCTACCACGCATTTGGCTCAGGCAAGATTTGAATATGCACAACTCCAACAGAAGTGGCTATCTTATGAAAGGCGAGTATGCAGTAGGACTTGTATATGCTGGGACTAAAGATCGGTCACACTATGAGCAATATTTGGAGAATCTATTGGAGCCTGTGTATGAAGTCAAGGTAGATGGAGTAGCAATTTTAAAAATTTGGAAAAATGACAAGCAATACTTGAAAAGGCCGTTAACAGAGGCGAAAATCAAAACCAAAATGACTAAAACTGAAGCTGGGTTGAGGTTTGAGTTTCCTGACACAGTGTCTCTGTCACGTTTAGAAATAGATTATTCGGAAAATAATTGTAAGCCTTTAATTTCTGGTTTGGTTAGAACCTCTATTGACAGCAATAATTGGAAAATGGTTCCGGGGGTATTACCTGACGATTGGCGGATAACGGGTATTGGGGAGCAGCCAAGTAATGGAAAATATATTGAACCCTTTGTGGGTCAAAAAGCAAAATATATGGACTTACTTTTAGACCCAGTTGATACGTGTTTAAAAAATGTACAAAAATTTGATGTATACTATTTTCTTGAGTGAGGTAGTGTTTGGAGTTTGAAGGTTATTCTTAGTGCATGGCAAAAAACAATACAAAACAAATAGTGGGTATACTGGGTAAAGGTGAAATTGGCTCTGCAATGGCTCAAATTTGTCAGGAAGCTGGTTACATAGTTTATGCCAGAGATTTGAATTATGATGAACTGAAGAATAAAACGATTGACTTTTTACATGTCAATATCCCCGAAAAGAAAAATAAGGACTTTGTGGAGGTGGTTGTAAACGCGATTAAAGAGTTAAAACCAAAACTTACTATCATCAACAGTTCCGTCTCTCCCGGCACAACTCGCGCAATATTCAAAAAGACAAAATTACCAATTGTTCATTCTCCTGTTATTGGAGTTCACCCTAATCTTTATGATTCCATCAAAAATGGATTTAGAAAAGTGATTGGCGCGATAAACAAGCAAGCGTTAATGGAAACAAAAAAGCATTTTAATAAACTGGGTTTGAAGTATGAAA
>JBBTWO010000065.1:0-20123 GCA_038062745.1 Patescibacteria group bacterium
GCTGGAGTGTCTGATGGATTTGCTTAACTTGCCGAATTCCCCCAACAAAGTTGAAGCGTCTGCCCTTTAAAACATTCTTTATCAGGAGAATCGCAAATTAAATTTCCATTATTGTCGTTGTGGGAAATAAACCAAATAACTCCTGTATCCCCCGACAAAAGCTCCTGCGGGTAATTAAATTCCACTTTATCTTCTCCAATCGATGTGACCAAGGTAGTAAAACTGGATTTATCAAGTGTCACTGTACCAGTTTGGCCAGCAATTAATGCCTGTTCAACTCCAGCTTCTGCAGCAGAAAAGGCTCTTAACGATTCTTCCTCTCGCGAGGTAACAGCAATATCCGTAATGGAGGAGGATAAAACAGACAATACCAAAGTTAAAATAACAGCCATCGACAAAAGAACAATTAGAAGTGCTTGGCCTGAATTATTGGACAGCTTTTTCATGCTATTTAAAGTTTATCACAAACCTTTTTTAGTTCAATAATTGCGTAAAAGGATCTGAGTTGAAGTGGTAATCGAGGCTGATTCGATGCCAGTTTTCCGGGCATCTGTGGCACCAATGCTAATTGTTACGGAAACTGGTGTGTTGGTAGTTGATGGCTCACAACTAAAGGCACATTGAACTATTTTTGTACTTTTGCTAGTTAAGCGGATCATCGCCGCACCCGAGGCAATGTATGAGTCAATATCTTGGCCACTACCGACATTAACACATGAGAACTTAGTAGTTGTACCAAAATCATCTACATACTCCAAAGTGTTGGTATCTGTTACCGGACAAACTGTAACATCTGAGGCGTTGTGCAGATTTCTCTCAATAGATGAGAGAGCATAATCAACATCGTTTCTAATTCTGGTTGCCGATTGAGCTTTGCCAGTAGCAGTAAGTGTAGTCAATATAGCTTGAGTTGAGATAACTGCCAGAATACTAAAGATAGTTAAAACAATCATAACTTCAATTAAAGAAAATCCAAATTTCATCTTCATCTGGTACTCCTCCAATCTGTATAGTAAGTTGACACTTTTACTTCATGATAGCCTTGAGAATCATTCCAAAACACTGTAATTTTTGCGTCGATTTGGTTGGCTGAAACAGTTGTTAAGGTCAACTCTCTTTTAAAAGGGGTTGCCGTAATGTTGTCGGTATCTGAGCACGTCCTGGCGCGTGTCCAATCAAGATCTTTCAGACACCAAGTAGCATCTGAGTAGGTAGTAAAAGTTTGCCAATTTTCATCTCTTTGTGATCTTAACCATTCTGATGCTTGCTGAGAATATCTTGAAGCAAGAGTTTTGTTTCTAGAGAAAGAGGTATTCCTAACAGATAAAATTGCAGTATTAATGATGGCCACCAAAATTGCTGACGTAATCCCTATCGCAATAATTACTTCAAATAAAGATTGACCACTAGTATTTTTAATTAACTTCACCATTTGATCCAATTGTAATTTGTGATGAATAGTTTATTTGTGAATTCAAAATTGTGAATGTTGCGTAATTACTGGCAGGGGAGGCAGTGATATTTGTTCCTTGACCAATAGTTTTAAATTCAATTGGATTTGGAGATGGTGTGGGGTTAATGGTAATTCCAGATGGTAAGGTAACACTTTTAATTAAAACCGAATTTGTACATTTTGCCGATATGGTATAGGTGTTTGAAGAAGTGACTTGGAAGGCATAATTAATTAACCCCCCATCACAAGTTGGAGGTTTTTTGCCATCTAATGCCTGTTTCTGAGTCAGATTTAAATCAGATTTGACACTATTAACTACCGAGTTGACTGCTTGTCTTCGAGAAAATTCTCGAAAGCCAGTGTAGCCTGCGGCAAATGTGGCAGCAAGAATTGAAATAGTAATTAAAATTTCAAGCAGTGTATAACCATTTTTATCCATTTTTATGGGTTGATTGTTTTGTAATTACAAGCAAGTGTAGTTGAACCGCTGGAGTTACAGGTTCCGGGACACACATCACTTCCTCCTCCTTCAAAGGCTGCACAAAGAACATAAGTCGTAGCTCCTCCTGAATAGTAATACTCACGCTCTGTTAACGGATCTTTGGGACGGGAAGCAATATATATATTGGCTAGTAAACAACTGCTTGAACTTCCATCTCCATTAAGGGTCGCTCCGGCGGCTGGAAAAGCAGTCGTATCAGGATATTTATCACAATCTGATTTATACAACTCCAATTGGGACCTAATCAGGGCTAAATCATTTTTTCTTTGATCATCGCGGGCTGAGGCTCTGATTCCCTGCAAAGCAAACAAAGAAATCATACTTAAAATTCCAATTATTGAAATTGTTATTAATAGCTCAATAAGTGTAAATCCGGTTTTGTTTTTCATATATATTAATTTAACGTCGTTGGGCAAACACCACCTGCAGGTATACTTGTGCTAATTCCACTTCTGCCAGTTGAGCAAACAACTATATAACTAACCGCTGTATCGTTTTCTCGTTTGGTCCACAAGACAAATCCAGTAGCCGTTGCTGTCCCCGCTGTACCATCTGTTGATTGATATTTATATTTATATCCAGTCGAATTATTGTTCAGTGGATCTTCTGGGCAATTACCCGTTAGGTTAAGTCCACTAGCTCCACAAACATTTACGCTAGATGCATCTACAACTGCAGGGGCTCCTAAATACAACCCAGAATTTTTATTGGCATACGTCTCCAGTGCTGCTTGATATTGCCTCAAATCTGACATTCTTCTGGCGTCCCTGGCTTTTTTTGTACTACCAATTGGGGCAAGAACCGTAAACGTAGCAATCGCACCAATAATAGCAATTACAATTAGAAGTTCTATTAGGGTAAAACCTAATTTAAAAAACTTGGCAGATTTCATACTTATATTAAGATTATATCAATTTTGTTCTTTTTCCAAATCCTGCACCTGCTTTTCATATTCTTCAATTGAAATATAAACAGGTAATTTCTCGCTTGCGCGACCGGTATTGCAAATTCGTGCCCCACAAGCAATGTTTCTGGCAACGACCTGGGCATCAAATTCAGGTTCATCATCGCTTTCCAAACTGGCAAAAATTTGGAATTTTTTTGAATTTGAAATATAGAAGTATCTTATTTTTTGATTGTTTTGCGGGTCAACTGGCATACGATCTCCGGTTGCCATGATTTCTCCCCACGGACACTTGGCAAAACTAACTACACCCTGGGAATCTGTCGTTAGATTGCACGCGTAAATATAGCCGTCACTATCAGAAGCTGGAATGGTCCCAAATCGAGATTGAAAATTGGTAATTATCCTTGTAATGTTACCCAAATCTTCTTTTCTTTGAAAGTCACGACTTCTTCTAATCGATACTCGAAGGTTGCCATAAACAAGTAAGGAAATAGTGACCAACAAAACAGTTGTCCAAAGTGTTTCTTTTTTTGATAGTCCCAAAATAGTCATTTTTTACAAACAAACAAAACAGTGTAAAGCTTCCCAATCTGCGGCTTTAGAGCTACAAATGTTGGTGGTTGTCATTTTTTTTGATTCTTTGTTGTATTCAAAAACTTTATTCTCCAGAATAGCTTTCCTTTTGTGATAAAAGGAGCGGGGAATAAAACAAGTGTTGTTTACTAAAGAGGGGAGGAGTTTACAACCATCAAAAATAGTACACGCTCTCGTGGGGTCTTCACTAGTAGCCATTTTGGATAGTTTTTCATCGAGCACTTTGTTGGCTATTTCCTCCGGGTTCACGGCAAATAGGACAACTAGGGTGATTGCTGCAACAGACACTACGGCAATGATTAAGTGGGGGATTGTAAATAACGGTTTAGGCTTATTCATATATGTTTACATATTAGTATACAATGCCGTTAAGTATCAAACTGATAAAAAAACCAAGTACCATAAATGGACCAAAGGGGATTGGTTTTTTAAGCTGTGCTTTGCCAATCATAATTAAAAATATTCCAACTAAAGCACCGACTACAAATGAAAGCGTAAATGTATACAAAGCAATATATGGGCCAACAATACTACCAAGCAACAGTGCCAGCTTGGCGTCACCCAGACCCATACCTTTTCCGCGGGTTACAAGAGTTACCAGTAAGAAAAACACAGCACTAACAAACCCAGTTAATAGGTAAGCATAAATATGTGTTGATCCAAAAATGAGAAGGTAGGTGATAACTATTAACAAGCCTGAAAACACTAGTTCGTCAGGGATAAGCATTTTCTCTAAATCGATAACAAAAATTGAAATTAGAAATATACTCAAAACAGCATAGTAAGCAAATTCAAGAGTTAGTCCAAATTTAAAAAATAGAATTCCAAAGGTAAGTGCAGTGAAAACTTCAATCAAAGGATATCTGGGAGAAATCTTTTGTCTACACCTTCTACATCTGCCAGATAACAGGAAAAAGGAAATAACTGGGATGTTGTCATACCAACTAATCTTTTTCCTGCATCGTGGGCAGAAAGATCGACCTTTCGCGATACTTATCTTCCTTGGCATTCGCCAGGTTAGTGCTGCTATAAAAGAACCAATTATTAGTCCTGTCAATTGCACTAAAAAAAACACAATCTCAAACATATTTTATTATGGTAAGAATGTAAGCGATCCAGCACCGGCTGGTACAGCTGGTGATCCAGCAGCTGCAACACACACTATACCTCCACGTCCATCGGCTGTTGAATAAACTGCAAATGCATCAGGGGTTCCTGCTGCACATCTACTATTGTTGGCTGTTGACTCAAGACGCGAGAAAACAATTACTGGCCCACCTCCGGCAGCAGTTGTAGCATCATAACAATAGGTGTTTTGTACGTTAGTTGCACATGCACTCATGCCCGCAATACTGTAGGTAGTTGTTTGTGGTGCAGTTGTTAATTCACCTGCAGTTACCAAAGAATCAATCCAGGTATTTGCTTCTGCAACATATGATCCATTATTACCAACGGCATATGCTTCAGCAGCACGACCTAATTGAACAACGTTTTGTAGTCTGCCTGAGTCTCTGGTTTGGGCAAGTCTTTGGATAGGATTAAGTCCCACAAAAACTGCAACTGCCAAAGCTCCGATAATAGCAATAACTATCAAAAGTTCGATCATCGTAAAACCTTTACTATTAACATTTTTCATTTTTTAAATTCACCTCCTTTCATTATCTGTATTCATTATCATACTATTTAAAACTACTAGTCAAATTATAAATCGGCATGATGATGGCGATCATCAAAAATGCCACCCCAAGACCTAAAACTATCATCACAATTGGCTCAATAGCAGCTGTTAAGCCTTTAACTTTTTGATCACTTTCAATTTCAAAAATATGGGAAACTTTGTTTAGCACGTCCTCCATTTTTCCAGTTTCCTCTCCAACTGCAATCATTTGTGACAAAATAAACGGAAATGCATCTGGGTGTTTGGCAAATGAGAAGGCGACCGGAAAACCTTTTTCAATTTTATCAGCAGCATCTTTTAGCGCATCCGATATTAAAGTGTTTGACACTACCGCAGCCGTAACGGCCATACCTTCCAAGATAGAAACCCCCGAGCCAACCATCAAGCCAAGAGTTCGAGTAAATTCTGTTAAGATTATTTCTTTTTGCAGCTGGCCATAAACTGGAATTTTAAACACCAAGGCATCAACCTTTTTTCTGCCTGCTGGTGTTTTTCTGTAAGCTCTAAAACCCCAAACACCAACCAATAAAGCCACGATAACAAATGGCCAAAAAGTGACAAAGATGTGTGAAACCGCAACTAATATCTTTGTAGGCAAGGGGAGGGTAGCATCAAACTCAGTATACAAAGAGGTAAGTTTTGGGACAACAAAGATCATCATAATAAAAGTAACAATAATCATTCCGACAACAACTATGGCAGGGTAGATTAAGGCTCCTTTTACTTTCCCCTTAAATTCTTCCTGTTTTTCCAAGTTATCAGCAATGCGGTTTAAAACATTGTCCAAAACGCCTCCTGTTTCACCGGCTTTAATAAGCGCTATATAAGTAGTATTAAAAATATCAGGATGCTTACCAAGGGCGGCAGACAGTGATTGGCCACCTTCAACATCTGAAAGAATTTGGCTGACAATGGGCTGAAGTGTGGGTTTTGATTGAGTTCTTAGAATTGACAAGCTCTCAGTAACCGGCAGCCCAGCATTAACCATAGTTGAAAACTGTCTAGTGAAAAGGGAAACATCGGCAGGTTTTACTTTCTTTTCAAACTTTGCTAATCCACCAACTAAAAACTCATTTGTCTTTGCCAATTTAATAACCAACAGGCCTCTGTCGCGAATCAACTTAACGGCAGATTTTTCGTCTGGAGCTTCAACCACGCCGGCAACTGTTTTACCTTCTTTGTTTTTGGCTTTATAGTTAAATCGCTTCATTATCTTTGGACAAGTCTATTAAGATCTTCAGGTCGAAGTGAAAAACTTTGAGCGATATCTAAAGTAATTGTTCCATTTTTAACAAGCTCTGCCAAAGACATTTCCAGGGTTCGCATGCCCATTTCAGTAGAAGTTTGAATAATTGAATCAATCTGATGTGTCTTGCCGTCGCGAATAGCAGTTTTAATAGCCGTACTTCCTAAAAGTACTTCATGGGCAGCAACCCGTTTGTTGGTCATAGATGGTACCAAGCGCTGAGAAAATACCGCCTCAATGACATTTGATAACTGCATTCTTACCTGCACTTGCTGGTTCTCCGGGAAAACGTCTACAATACGGTCAATTGTTTGAGCCGCGGAATTGGTATGCAAGGTAGCAAACACCAAGTGACCCGTCTCTGCAACCGTTAGGGCAGCAGCAATTGTTTCATAATCGCGCATCTCGCCCACCAAGACAACATCAGGATCTTCCCGTAATGCAGATCGCAAAGCCATTGTCCAAGAATGGGTGTCGCCACCCATTTCCCGCTGGGTAATAACTGATTTTATCGGTCTGAAAACAAACTCAATTGGATCTTCAATGGTTAAAATATGAGCCGCACGGTTAACGTTTATCTCATTTAAAATTGCCGCCAAAGTAGTGGACTTTCCCTGGCCTGTGGGACCGGTAACCAAAATAAGTCCCTGCCTCAAAGATGAAAATTTGTGAAGAATCTTTGGCATACCCATGCCATCAATTGAGGGAATAGTAACCGGAATTCTTCTAAAAGCCGCAGCCCAACTGCCTTTTTGGGTATACACGTTAACTCTAAATCTTGCCTGATCAGAAAAGGAAATTCCCAAATCAATTTCTTTATTTGCCACAAGCCGTTGCATTTGTTCGGTGGTTAAAGTCTCAGTTACTAAGGCAGTTATCATTTCTTGAGTTAAGATTCCTGCTCCATTAACCGCCAGTAATTCTCCTTCTACTCGCAAATAAGGAGCCACACCGGCCACCAAATGTAAATCTGAAGCATTATGGTCAATCGTTAATTGTAGTAATTCTTTTATATTCATCTATTTACTTACTCTTGTGCAACTCGTAAGACCTCCTCAATCGTTGTCAAACCCTCCAAAGCTTTTAAATAACCATCTTGCTTCAAAGTGATCATACCTTCTTCACGAGCCACTTTATCAATGTCTGATGCAGGTGAGCGCTCCAAAATAAGTCTGGCGATTTTTTCAGTTACTGGAATAACTTCATATATTCCAATTCGACCCAAATACCCGGAGTTGTTATTCTCGGGTGTTGGCTTACCACGATAAAGCTTTATGGACTGATTAGCGGGCAAAAGAGTTCCTAGGGTTTGACGGATATCGGCCACTACAGCAGGATCCGGGTCATAGTTTTCTTTATTTTTCTCATCAATTTTTCGCATAACTCGTTGGGCAACAATACAGGTTAGGGAAGATGCCAACAAAAATGGTTCAGCTCCCATGTCCAAAAATCGCGGGATTGCTCCCGCCGCATCATTTGTATGAAGAGTAGAGAAAACCAAGTGACCAGTAAGCGAAGCTTGAACGGCAAGTTCAGAAGTTTCTTTGTCACGAATTTCTCCCACTAAAATAATGTTGGGGTCCTGCCTCAAAAAAGATCTCAAACCGTCAGAAAAATTTAGTCCCGCTGCTGGATTGACTTGAACTTGGTTAACACCGGCAATCTTATATTCAACAGGGTCTTCCAAAGTAACAATATTAACTTTCGGAGTATTGAGCCGGCTCATCAAAGAATAAAGGGTAGTTGTTTTACCAGAACCGGTTGGGCCACAAATAATAATGATTCCATGTGGTCGCATAACGGCGTCTTCTAGGTTTTTCAAAGCCCTTCCCCGCAACCCCAGTTCTGTTAGCTGGGGAACAGCACCTGATTTTTTCAAAAGTCGCATGACAATCTTTTCACCCCAAGTTGTTGGCAGTGAGGAAACACGCAAATCAACTTCTTGATCTTCAGTTTTAAAATTAAATCTGCCATCCTGGGGGACTCGTTTCTCGTCAATTTTCATTCCCGAAAGAATTTTTATTCTGGAAATTAAAGCATCGTGCAGGGAATTGGGGATGGTTAGTTTTTCCTGCAATATGCCATCAATTCGATATCTAACCCGAGTCATGGTTTCTTGTGGTTCAATATGGACATCACTGGCACGGCCTTTAATTGCAAATTCCAAGATGTGGCTAACAATTTCACTAATTTTTTCTTCCCGAATAATGCCAGTTTTTTGCTGATTACTAATATCCAGTGTTCTAACCCGATCTCTATCTTGACCAACTTCTTTTAATGCGGCTGTGACCTCCTGGGAGAGAGAAGTGGAGTATTTTGAAAGCACAAAATCGGCTACTTTAGAGGGTTCCGCCGCAAAGGGTTTAATCCTAAAACCTGTTTTTTGTTCAACAAATTCAATCGCAGTCAAGTCCAGTGGCTCAGCCATGGCCAGTGATAGCTCTTTTGTATTCTTATCAATCGCCAGGGGGAAAACTTTAAATTTATCTGCAGTTTCCTGTGGAAGAACTGCCAGAGCTTCAGGATTAACAGGAGTTGCCGAAAGGTCAATAAAGGGAATGTTGTAGAAACTGGCTTTTGCTTTCACTAAAGCTGACTCAGTTACAAGATTCTGATCTTTAATTATATCTTCTTGAGATTTACCAGTTTGGATCTCAACCATCTTTAATTGTTGAGCAATATTTGGTTGAAGGGAGCCTTGAGCAACTAAAATATCAACAAGAGAATTGGCTGTATCTGAATTCTGAGCAGTAGGATTCATACACTCATTTTGTCACAGCTAACACATGTTATCAAGGCTCTTCGCATTAAACACCACTTGCTGTAAACTAAGATAAATGCACGCTTTCTTAATAGTCGGTCCAACTACAGAAAAAACAGATAAAGAAATTGTTAATCTTTTGCACATCAACAAGGCAAGCAGGTTTGATTTTGTTTTACAAAAAATTGCAGAGGTTAGAGATTTAAAAAAATTTACTAAAACAAATTTGGCTCAAAAAACTGCCATTGTTATTCAAAATTTCAACGAAGCTTCAGAGGATGCTCAAAATGCATTACTAAAATCCTTAGAAGAGCCACAACAAAATGTCATTTATATTCTGCTTTCTGGCAGTTTGGGAGGAATACTACCAACAATAGTTTCCAGATGTGAACTTATAGAACTAAATGGTAATGAAAACAACTTATCTGAAAAAGACCAAACCCAAGCAAGTGGTTTTTTGGGTTCTTCAACCGGTCAAAGATTGGTAATTATCACTAAGATAAAAGATAGGGGACAGGCAATTGAATTTTTAAATAATTTGTTAATTGTTGGCCACAAACAATTATTGAGTGGGGGACTAGAAACCAATACCTTGCAGGAAATTAATCAGTGTTTATTGACAATCAAGGCAAATGGAAACATTCAGCTTCAACTAACTAATATGGTTGTTAAGTTAAACAAATAATTACCATTTGTTGTTTGAGGCTAAAGAAGGTAAAATGAATAAAGAAAAGATGAGGTACCATTGCCAAATTTCGTTTGACAATGTAGGATTAGATTCGCATAAGGATAAAGGTATTTTTATATGGCAGACCCACAAAGTTATACAGCTGACGAAATTCAAGTTTTAGAAGGATTGGAACCAGTCAGAAAAAGACCTGGAATGTATATTGGCTCCACAGACAATCGCGGACTTCACGAATCTCTAAGAGAAATTATTGATAACTCCGTAGATGAAAGTTTTGCTGGAACAGCCTCTGAAGTTTGGGTGCGGGTAATTGATGATCACACAGCCATTGTCCGAGATAACGGCCGAGGAATTCCAGTTGATATGCATTCCTCAGGTGTTTCAGCTCTTGAGTTAACCATGACAAAACTGCATGCTGGTGGAAAATTTGGTGGGGGCGCATATAAGATTTCTGGCGGTCTGCATGGCGTTGGTGCTTCAGTTGTTAATGCACTTTCAAGTAATTTTGTGGTTGTAGTTTTGCGAAATAACAAAGCCTACTACCAAGAATACGTGGCCGGTGCCCCTAAGGCTTCAGTAGCCGAAATTACTCAGAAAAAACTTGATGACTTGCTTCCTGGAAAATGGGGAATACAGATCGGCAAAGGAGTAACGGGAACCATTACCAAATTCACCATTGATACTAATATTTTCAAAGATACTAAATTGGATGACAATAAAATTAAGAATCTACTGCGTGACAGAGCCTATTTAGTTGCAGGTCTTGCTTTCCATTTTGAAGATGAAAGAACCAACGAAGAAATGCACTACTATTTTGAAGGTGGAATTAAAACCATGGTTGCCCATTCAAACCGCGACAAACAAATTTTGACTGATGTTATCTATATGCAAAAGTCAGATGAAAATATTACTGCTGAAATTGCTATTCAATACACCGATGCTTATACAGAAAATTTAAAGGGCTATGTCAATGGTATTAACACCGTTGACGGTGGAACGCACGTAACGGGTTTTCGCATGGCTTTAACTCGCGCTTTGTCTGACTACGCCAAAAAGGCTGGAGCCCAAATCGATTTAACTGGGGACGACATGAAAGAGGGATTGTCAGCAATTGTCTATGTAAAAATGCCTTCTGAAGCTTTACAGTTTGAATCCCAAACCAAAGCCAAGTTAAACAATCCAGAAGTTCAAGGGTTTGTCATGAGTGCAGTTAAAGAAGGGTTGGAAACATACCTTGAAGAACATCCAGCAGACGCCAAGAAAATAATTGAAAAAATATCTCTGTCTGCCAAAGCAAGACTTGCTGCTCGCGCTGCCAAAGATGCAGTTCTTAGGAAAGGCGCACTTGAGGGAGCAACACTACCGGGAAAACTGGCTGACTGTCAATCAACTGATGCAGAAGTGTCTGAACTATATATAGTCGAGGGGGATAGTGCTGGTGGATGTTGGGTTGGAAATACTAAGGTTGCGTTAGTAGATGGTAGAAACCTTTCATTCATAGAGTTAATAGAAGAATACAAACAAGGAAAGCAAAATTTTTGTTATACAATGCAAGACAATGGACACATAGGTGTAGCTCCAATTTCAAACCCAAGACTAACAAAGAAAAACGCTGAAATTATAAAAATTACTTTAGATAATGGAGAAATTTTAAGGTGTACCCCTGACCATCTATTTAGATTAGTAAGTGGAAGATATGTTCCAGCTATCAAGTTGACTCCAAAGGATAATATTGCACCTTTATACAGAAGACTCACCGACGATAAAGATACAACTCCTTTAAAAGGATACGAACAAGTATTTGATCCTCGAAGCAGTAGATGGATGTTTACTCATATACTGGCAGATATCTACAATATTCAAAACAATGTTTATAAATCCTCACAAGGTATTCATCGTCATCATGTAGATTTCAACAAACGAAACAATAATCCAACCAATTTGAATAGAGTCACCAAAAATGAACACATGGCCATTCATTACGCACATCTGGAAAAGACATTACATCGCCCAGATTCAAAAATGAAATCCATTAAAACAAAACAAACATTAGAATTCAGGGAAAAAGCACGTAATAAATCTCTCGAAAAAAGTGAATTATTTCGTAAAAATGCTCAAAAACAATGGGGTGATCCAAAGTATAAAGAGTTTATGCTTAGCAAATTCCTAGAGTTTTATAATACAAATGAGAAATATAGAAAAGAAAATAATGAAAATCTTAATATTCAGCAAAAAAAATATTGGTCAAGCTCAAAAAACAGAGAGAGACAATCTGAGAAAGTGAAAAGATTCTTCGAAAATAATCCAGAACATAAAGAAGTCTTGAGACAACTTGCTAAGGATGAATGGAGCAATGAAAATCTCAGATTATGGAGAAGTGAGAAAACAAAAGAACAATGGAGTGATGAGTTTAGACTGAAAAGAAAAGATGCATACAACAAAACATATTTAGATAAAGGGTTAAAAGTTTTGCACCAGATTTATAAAGAAACAAATTCTGTTGATATTGACAAATATAATCAAATCAGAAAAGAAACGGGGGATAGAAGTTTAATCAAGTTTGATACTTTATGTGATAGATTTTTTAATGGAAATGGGAAAAGATTTATTGAGGCTGTAGCAAACTATAACCATAATATAATTAAGATTGAAAAACTAAACAAAAGAGCTGATGTTTATGACTTGGAAGTTGAAAAGACTCACAATTTTGCCCTCTCATCCGGAATTTTTGTCCACAACAGCGCAAAGCAAGGAAGAGATAGACGTTATCAAGCAATTTTGCCACTTGGAGGAAAAATCTTAAATACTGAGCGAGCTCACTTAGACAAAATTATTAAATTTGAAGAAATTAAAGATTTAATAATTGCCATTGGTGCTGGAATTGGAGAGACAATTAATTATGACAAAGTCAGATATAAGCGGGTAATTATAATGACCGATGCCGATACCGATGGAGGGCACATTAAAACACTGCTTTTGACTTTCTTCTACCGTCATATGCCAGAAATCATTAAGAGGGGATATCTATATGTAGCTTTACCACCTCTATATAGAATTCAATATGGAACCAAGAATGTTTTCTATGCCTATACAGAAAGTGAAAAAGATGAGATTGTTGCCAAAAATGGCGATGGCACCAAAGCTCATTTACAACGCTACAAAGGTTTGGGAGAAATGAACCCACAGCAACTTTGGGAAACTACCATGGATCCAAATACTAGAACCTTAAAACAAGTCACAATTGACGATCTTGACGAAGCAGACAAATTATTCACCATTTTAATGGGAGAAGAAGTTCCACCACGAAAGAAGTTTATTCAAACCCATGCAAAAGCTGCTAACTTGGATATTTAACTTCAAAGTAATATAATAGTTAGTATTATGGCAGATTTTAATAAAGTACTTGACCCAGGAGATTATCAAAATGGTGTTATCAACACAGTTGTTGAAATTCCCATGGGTTCAACCTTAAAAATTGAATACCGAAAAGCAACTGCCACCTTCGAAATTGACCGTGTTGAACCAGATATTTTTGCCAAACCAACTAATTATGGTTTTATTCCTCAAACCCTTGATGAAGATGGTGATGAGTTAGATACTTTAATCGTCATTAACCAAAGACTAACAACTGGAGTTTACTTAAAAGCCAATGTTATTGGCGTTTTAAACTTTGAAGATGATGGAGAAATGGATCACAAAATTGTTTGTGTTCCAGCAGATGACAGAAATACTGGCGACATGATTAAGTCACTTGATGACTTGGGGGAGCGATGGAAACAAAAGATCGAATTTCACTTTAGTCACTACAAAGATCTTAAAAAACCAGGAACTACAATAGTTCAAGGATGGGGAGACATAGAAGCTGCAAAGAAAATAATTGAGGAATCTATTGCAAGATATAACTCCAAGAATTAATTAATGGGTCTCAAAGTAATTGCTCTCACTGTTGGCCAGCTGCAAACAAACTGTTATATTGTCTTTGATGAAAAACATTCCGAGTGTGTAATCATTGATCCAGGAGACGATGGTCAATATATTTCTGTCTCAGTTTTAGACAAGGGATTAACTCCAACTGCAGTACTTGCTACCCACGGACATTTTGACCATGTCTTGGCTGCTATGGAAACAAAATTGGTATTTAAGGTTCCATTCATGATGAATAAAGATGATGAGTTTTTATTGTCCCGTCAACAAGTAACAGCTGAGTATTTTCTGGGAGTCAAAGTAGATCCACCATCAAATGTTGACTTGCCACTTGAAGACGGAGGAAAAATAAAAATAGGGGAGAGCTACTTAAAAGTTTTTGCAACTCCAGGACACACTCCAGGAAGTGTTTGTTTATATAACCTTGAGCAAAAAATGATCTTTGTGGGTGACTTAATGTTTGCTGACAGAACTTACGGGGAAGCAAACCATAAATATAGCAGTCCAATACAACTTCAAAAATCTATTTCTAGGATTAAAAAAGATTTTAAAGGCTTCACTGCATATCCTGGTCACGGAGAAATTTTTAATATAAGATAACTTCAAATGTCAGTCGTAATAATCAAGGATATACTAACAGTACAAGATGTTGAAAAAGCCCGTGAAGAATATAAGGATTATATAAAAATCACAGTGGACATTGACAAAGGCGTCGTTGCAATAGGTGGACAGTTTCATGCTGACGCTGAAATGGTTATGATGCAAGAATACAACTGCAAACAAAGCAGTATTTGGGGTGGAGGATATCAAATCTCCAAAGATACATTTATTGTAGATGCACTTATCAACATGAGACCCAGTGATAATAATCCAAGTTCTGATATTTTAAATCCTGAAAAAAGAGAAAAATTTCTTACACTAGCCAAACAAAAACTTGCTAATATAAAATCACTGTTATGAGTCACATACCAAATATTATGGATGCAAGTACTGATCTACGAAGATGTGTCAGTGCAAACATCCACGACGAATCATTCGAAATATTCTTGCTTAATGCGAAAAAAATTATTGACGATAACTTAAAGACAATTAGTCCCGAAACAAAATCATTAATTTTTGAGTGTATTAAAAATTCAGAAAAAAATGACCTGGAAGAAAATGAAAAGAAAGAACACTTATTAATGGCTGCAAGTTTACTTCAAATAGAATATTTATCTCAACTCAAAAACAACAGTGACTGACTTGTAAACTGTTTGGCTACCTGGTTCCACTGGAGTTGGAACACTTGTTGTATCTCCTCCACGGCCTTTAGACTCTAAAGCCACTGGATAATAAACTGGCGAACCTCCTTCTGAAACTGTTATTACTTTTCCAAGTCTTCTGCCAGATGCTTTTGCAATTTTTTCAGCTTTGGTTTTAGCATCAACAATTGCATCTGCCAATAAATCTTCACTGGCATCTGAATATGAATCCAAAGAATAGTTGGGACCACTTACATTTGTTGCTCCAGTAGCAGTAAGCATATCAGTCAAAGCTTGGGCTTTGGCAACATCTCTTAAGGTAATAGTTATGGAATTATTTGCTGACCATTTTGCTTGCTGCTTGCTGTCAGTTGGCGGATAGATAAGAATTTCGGCTTGTTGGTTTTCATTAACATTCACATTTTGAGTTTGGATATCTTTATCCTCAATTCCAAATTCTTTAATTTTTTTGACTATGTCAGTCATTTTAGTATTTACTTCATCAATGGCTTCTTGCTTGTCGTCATTGCTGGCACTTACGCCAGCATAGAAGTTAGCGATTTGATTAGATTCTTGCTTTTTGGCCTCCCCAGTAACGGTAATCGTGGAAGCTGGGAGGAATTCTACTTTGCCCCAACTAATTCCCAAAGTATTCATGCCCAAAATTCCCAATAAAAGAAAAATGGCTAATCCAAGCGAGAAGACAACAAATTTGAGGTACTCTTTTGCCACGTATCCAGATTAGCACTGGAGTGGTATACTTGTAAAGTCCGCTAAAGAGCGGATTTTCTTTTATAAGATGAAAACAATCAGAAATATAGCTATTATTGCTCACGTCGACCATGGTAAAACTACCCTTGTGGATGCTCTTTTGCGCCAAACCCACACTCATTTGAATAAACAACAGTCTGGTGAAGATCTGATTATGGACAGCAATGAACTAGAACGTGAGCGAGGAATTACAATTTTCTCCAAAAATGCTTCAGTTATGTATAACGATACTAAAATTAACATTATTGACACTCCCGGCCACGCTGACTTTGGTGGGGAAGTAGAGCGAGTTCTAAATATGGCCGATGGCGTACTTTTGTTGGTAGATTCAAAAGATGGGCCCAAACCACAAACTCGGTTTGTTTTGAAGCAAGCTCTTAAGATGGGTTTAAAGATTATTGTAGTTATTAATAAAATCGATAAACCAGATGCCCGATCCGAATGGGTAATTGGCCAAACTTTTGATTTGTTTGTCGAACTTGGAGCAAACGAAGAATCAGCTTTCTTCCCAGTTATCTATGCCTCAGGTAAAGACGGCTTGGCAGGACTTGAACCAGACATTACTAAAATGACTGATATTAGTCCTATTTTCGACATTATTATGAAAGAAATTCCAGAATCTAAAGGTAACCCGACAAAGCCTTTCCAATTTTTAGCCACTTCCATGATTGCCGATACTTACAAGGGAAGAACCGCAACCGGAAAAATCTATAATGGTGTTGTCACCAATGGCCAGGAAATGGTTCATATTAACCGCCAAGGCCACCAAAAACTAGCTCGCGTAACCGGTCTTTATGTTTTTGAAGGCTTGGAAAGAAAAGAAGTTCAAGAGGCCGTTGCAGGGGATATTGTGGCAATTTCTGGAGTCTTGGACGTAAACATTGGGGAAACATTTGCCGACCGCGACAATCCAATCGCACTTCCAGTTTTGGCAATTGAGGAACCAACCGTCAAAATGACCTTTAGAGTCAATTCATCGCCATTTGCTGGAAATGAGGGGGAATTTAAGACCGCACAACACATTAGAGCCCGCCTTAACAAAGAACTCGAAACTGACCTTGCTTTAAAAATGGAAGAAGATGGAAGGGGAGGCTGGATAGTTTCAGGTAGAGGCGAACTACACTTAGCAATCTTGATTGAAAGATTAAGACGTGAAGGTTACGAGTTTGAAGTAAGCCGTCCTCAAGCAGTTGTCAAAATTGTTGATGGCGTTAAAATGACCCCTTTTGAAAAAGTCTTTATTGAAGTTCCAGATGATTCTGCCGGAACTGTTATTCAAAAAATGGGCATCAGACATGGTCAACTAGTAAACATGTATACCGATGGTGGAATTACGTACATGGAATTTGAAATCGCCACTAAAGAACTAGTTGGTTTTAAAAACGAATTCTTAACTGACACCAAGGGACTGGGAATTATGAATAATATTTTTGACGACTTTAAACCCGACACAATTGAGGTTCACCAAAGGCAATTTGGATCATTAGTAGCTCATGAAAGTGGAGAAACCAGATTGTATGGACTTGTGAACGTTCAAGACCGAGGACAATTATTTGTTGGCCCAGGACAGCAAGTATATAAGGGTCAAGTTGTTGGCAAAAACAGCAGACAAGAAGATATTAGCGTTAACGTTTGTAAAGAAAAGAAATTATCAAACATGAGAAGTAAGGGAGATGGACCAACAGATCATTTCAACACTCCCTACACTATGAGTTTGGAGGAAGCATTGGAATATATTGATGACAGTGAACTTGTAGAAATTACACCAAAAAGTATTAGAGTAAGAAAAGCAGTTTTGGATGAAAAAGAATTCAAAAAGCAACAAGCTTTAAACAGATCTTTAAGTTAAGATTTACTTAATTTACTTCACAGAAATAACTTCCAACTGGAGTAGAACTTGAAAGCGAAGTTTCTGGTGTCAAATAGACTGAAGCATTACCTCCATCCAAATTAAGTGCATCTGCTAAATCAATTCCTGATTCTTTTTCAAAAGTTGTCAGTGCCTTTGGCAAATCAACTAACTTTGGTCCTAAGTATGCTGAGTCAGGATTGTAAAAGCTCAAAAAATACAATTCATTATTACCAGTTGTTGCTGCAACTATTCTTCTGGCATTATTCTCGTTTGTCAAAGTTAATTTTTTTGTGGAATTATTCTCAATAAGTAGCGGTCCATTTTGCAGTGCAACTCTTAAATTGTCTTTCGGAGTCTTGGTAGTTATCCGGGGAGTTGCAAAATCATTAATTGAGATTACGCCACTTAAGAGCGTGGAATTTTTGTAGTCTGCCAATTTTTTATATTCGCCAATAAACAAACCAATTGGTTTGTAGTTACCAACGGTGGTTGTGTCATCCATATAAAAACCTCCATTTACTAAAACCTGACAATTGTATTTTTGTTTTACTTGGTTAGGAGTAAGTCGTTCATTAAAGTTTGCAATAAGTTTTAAGTTATCAATATTTTCTATCTTTACCCAAGCTACAGATATGGTTTGGTCAGCAACTTCAATATCCATGCCTTGTTTTACTCCCAATACTTTAGTGCCGGTTTGGTTGATTTGATCAAGAGATAATTTAAGATTATCACTCTTAATTAAATCTCGGGAGAATAGTTCAGATTTTGAAGTAACTATAACCAGGGAGACAACAACTGCAATGGTAAAAATTCTTTTCATTGGTTACTTAACTACCTTACCGACAATGGGGAATTTTGTCAACCTAAAATAGTTACCAATTTGTCAATACTTGCGGGGTCATGAATGGAAACTGGGATGACTTCAAGACCTAATTTGGCCAATTTTTTGAGCCTTTCATCAACTTGCTTTTTATCCAACAAATCAGTTTTGGTCAAAAGTATAATTTCTTTTTTAGTAAGGAGTTCTTTATTGTAACTTCCCAGCTCTTCACGAATTGTTCTGTAATCAGCAACAACATCTTCTGCTTCAGAAGAAATACAGTGAAGGAGGAGTCTGACTTTCTCAATGTGCTTCAAAAACTTAATTCCAAGTCCTTTGCCTTCATGGGCGCCTTCAATAAGTCCTGGAATATCAGCAATAATTTTTTTGTTTAATACTCCAAGGTTGGGGGAGAGAGTGGTGAAAGCATAGTTGGCTACTTTGGGATTAGCATTAGTCAGTTCTGCCAACAAGCTACTCTTACCAGCATTAGGGAAACCAATGAGTCCATAGTCAGAAATTAATTTGAGGATTAATTTCAAATGTCTTAATTGGCCTTTTTCTCCTTTTTGAGCGTATAGGGGAGTGGTGTTGGTTGGACCCCTAAATTCCCAGTTTCCATCTCCACCTTTGCCACCTTTACATAGAAGTATGCGTTTGCCGACTTTATCTAAGTCTGCCTGTTCATTGCTTTCCGTATCTATAATAGTAGTTCCAACGGGAAGGTAAACTGTAATATCATCTCCAGCAAGTCCCGACATTTTCTTTTTGTCTCCGTGCCGTCCATTGTGAGATTCAACAAATGGTTGAGCTGAGAATCTATTAAGAAGGGTTAAATCTGAGGCTGATTCTACCCAGAGGTCACCTCCATCACCACCATTGCCTCCGTCAGGACCAGATTTGGCCATTTTCCCGAATGATACTTTTCCATTTCCGCCATCTCCACCTTTAAAAGTAACTTCGATTTCGTCAATTAACATATATGGCTATTATACCTCTTTCACCCGGAGGCACGAAATTGTGTATAATGTGATTTCGTTTTCAAAATACCCATGAGGCCAAAAATACAACAACTACTTCAAAAACTAGAAATTGAAATTAGTAAAGCATCTGCAATTTCTAATGCAACCAAAATTGAAGCAGATTCGCTCTCCCGTGCAACTCCAGCTTCGCCTTCTGCGTCAGGAGATAGGTACCATGCTGAGAATCAAGCAGAGCTAAATAGAATTTTACTTCAAAGTCTAATTACTTTTAAACAAGAATTGGACGAAGAACTTGAAACAAACATTCCCATGTTTGCCAGACCAGTTACTTTTGTTAAAGCTATTGTTAACAACCAAGAAAGAGAATTTTATTTAGTCAACAATCCTGTAAAAGTAGATGCAAATTTTGTTTCTATAAACTCTCCAGTAGGCATGGCCCTTCATGGAAGAAAAATTGATGAAGAATTTGAATTTGGAGAAGAAGCAAAAATAAGTGGTAAGATAATAGAGATTGGTTAAAGATAAATTATTTCTATCCCCTAAGTGGAATATAAATAAAAATATTAATTCTTAAGCGTGTTCTTCAGCCTCAATGGCTTCTTGTTTGGTCTTGTGTATTGTTCCATCAGGGTGCTGGAAAGGTGAATAGACAGTGTAAAGTTTCAATCCTTCACTTCCTGCTATGATGTTGTGTTCGCTTCCT
>JBBTWO010000066.1:0-1689 GCA_038062745.1 Patescibacteria group bacterium
CATCCTTGTATTATCTGGCACGCATGATTGAAGTGGGCCAAGATCCACTCTACATAGCCCGCAGAATGGTCATTTTTGCTTCAGAAGATATCGGTATGGCCCAACCTACTGCCTTAGTGGTTGCTAATGAAGTTTTTAGGGCTTGTGAGACAATCGGTTATCCAGAATGTGCAATTAATCTTGCTCATGGAGTTGCTTATCTTTCTTTAGCTAAAAAGGATAGATCAAGTTACGACGCTTATTTTGCAGCTTTAGCAGATGTAAAGAAATTAGGGAATTTGCCGATACCACTCAAGATACGAAATGCTCCAACAAAATTAATGAAAAATTTAGGTTACGGAAAAAGCTATCAAATCTATAATGACGAAGACTATCTGCCAGAAAAGTTAAAGAATAAAAAGTATTATTAACCTAACGAGTAATTGTGTCTTTCCCTACCCATTTTTGAAGAACTTGAGGGACTTTAACAGATCCATCCTTTTGTTGATAATTTTCCAGTATGGCAATCAAAGTTCTACCAATGGCGAAAGCTGTTGCATCGTTCATATGCAAATATTCCAAATTTGCTCCTTTTTGAACTCTAGCATTTAGTCTCCTGGCTTGGAAGTCAGTCATATAGTCTGAGGTGTGTGTCTCCCGGTACTTTCCTTGGGAAGGTAGCCAGCTGTTTATGTCAATGTGTCGATAATCTTGTTTACCCATATCTGCCGTACAACACAACATTACTTCATATGGAATATCCAACTGCTGCATTAAATACTCCTGGATAGCAACTATAAGTTTCTGCTCTGCTTCTCCATTTTCTGGAGCAACAAAAGTTTCCATTTCCAACTTATCAAACTGGTGCCTTCTAAAGATTCCACTTGTATCTTTTCCAGCTGCCCCTGCTTCTCTTCTAAAAGCTGTTGAGTATCCTATAAATCTAATGGGTAAATCCTTCTCATTTATAGTCTCATCCATAAGTAGTGGCCCCAAAGTGTGTTCCGCACTACCAACTAGTAAAATATCATCCTTTTCCAGATAGTATCTTTCCTCAATTGGGTCAAAGCGATCCATTTTTTTCATCACTTCAGATTTAATTAACACTGGAGGAACAACCGGCAAAAAAGGCTTGTCAGATGGATTGCCAACTTCCTTGGCCAATTTTGAAATTATCTCTTTGTCGGTTAAAACACTAAATGCAAATTGAATAAGAGCAAACTGGAGAAGAACTGCATCACCCATTAAGTAATTAAATCTTGCTCCAGAAATAATTGCTGCCTTGTCGGTATCAATAATACCCAGATTCTTCCCAAGTTCTAAATGGTCTTGTGGTTCAAAATCAAACTTACGAGGAGTTCCCCAAGTTCTAATAACAATATTTTCATCCTCACTTTTACCAATTGGTGTGTCTTCAGAAAATAGATTTGGTAATTTTCTTAATGCAAGTTTTAATTTTTCTTCTAGTCCTGACAATTCTTGCTCCAAAAGTTTCAATTGCTCTTTTAATTGTTTAGCAGATTCTATGTTTTCTGGAGAATAATTTTTTGAAAGAACATTTCTTTCTTTTCTTAAAGCTTCTACTTTTACAAGCATTTCTCGCCATTTATTATCTAATTCAATGGCGTTATCTACCAAAGTTGGATCCAGCTGTTTAGCAGCTGTGGCTTGGCGCAGTTTATCTGGATTTTGTCTAAGTAAATTTATATC
>JBBTWO010000066.1:1789-5152 GCA_038062745.1 Patescibacteria group bacterium
GGATCATCAAAATCATGACAAACTTTTTTCGCGGGAACAAACCCAGTACGATATTCTGTCCTTACACTAGTACATTGCCCTCCAACTGAGAGAGTGGTTCCAAAACTGGTACTTTCTGCCAACAATGCTTCAATCTCGTCAATTGTCATTACTTCAGATTCTTTAGAAAGCACTCTGTCTTCTCCTGTTTTTACACCGTCTTTATAATGACTAGTAATACTAACTCTACATCCTTCTCTGTTTTCTGCCAGCTCTATACAACTCATAAGAGGCAAAATATATCACAAACCAAGTTGTGAAGCAATTGCCTGTATGGCAGTTAAGCAAATCTGCATGAAATCATCCAATTTTATGCCTAATTTTTCTTCACAGACCTCAGTATTTGCTCGAATTACCCCAGCAGCAAAGCTTTTTTCTTTCCATTTCTTCTTCATTTTTTCGACAGTTACTTCAGATAGTTTTTTGTTTGGCGTAACTAAAGCACAAGCCACAATAAAACCAGATAATTCATCACAAGTATAAATAGACCACTCCATATTGTTTTCCGGCTCTTTGGAGATGTGGCTATGCCCCCAAGCATGCGCTTTTATAGCATCAATTATTCTTTTGTCTACATTTCTACTTTCAAGTTCCTCAAAAATTTTCGAGGGGTGGTTTTTTGGATCTTCCTTAAACATTTCATAATCAGCATCATGCAGCAACCCAGTTAGTCCCCAAAGATCTTCATCCTCACCAAAATGTTTTGCTAGAGCTCGCATCTCAGCTTCCACACACAGCATATGTTTGACTAAATTCTGATTTTTAGTCCAATCATTAACTAATTGGAGTGCTTCATCTCTTGTCATTTTTCAGGTCTCATCAGAGGAAATAACACTGCCTCTTTTATTGGCATATCAACTAAAAATGAGAACAGTCTTTCACTTACCCCAAAACCTGTCGTTGGAGGCATACCATACTCCAATGCCTCTACAAAATCTCGATCAAGCATTTGAGCTTCCAAATCTCCTTCATCTCGCATCTTTTGTTGACCCATAAATCTTTCAGATTGATCTTTGGGATCGTTAAGCTCAGAATAGCCATTGCCCATTTCGCTTCCGGCAATAATTATCTGATATCTTTCAACGAAATCTGGTTTCTCTTCCATCCTTTTGGCTAATGGAGATATCTCGACCGGGTGGCCGGTTAAGAATACTGGTCCAGAAATTTGTTTTCTTACCTGCTTCCATAAAGTATCGATTAGCCTTGCCTTAGTATCACTTTTATCAAACTCTGCTTTCAATTCCTTAAGCTTTGTTTTCAATTCCTCTATATCTACCTTTGTTATATCAACCCCGGTGTGATTTTTAATTGTTTCAACATAATCAATCCTTCCCCACTCACTTCCTAGATCAACTTCGTGCCCACCAATACTAAACTCGGTCTTTCCAAAAGTTTGTTTGGCAACATATTTATATAGCTCTTCAACTAATTTCATACTATCTTCATAATTTGCATACGCCCAATAAAACTCCATTTGACTATAATCTTGTAGATGTTCACGGCTTAAACCTTCATTTCTAAATTGTCGGCCTATTTCAAAGGTTCTTTCAAAACCTGCAACCATCAAGCGCTTTTGCCACAATTCTCCCATAGAAATCCTCAGATACAAATTAACATCCAAGGCATCATGGTGAGTAACAAACGGATTGGCATCAGCGCCTCCCGCAGTAACTTCTAAAACGGGGGTCTCAACCTCCAAAAATCCTTTGTCAATCATAAAGTTACGCATACTCTGCCAAAAGATAGCCTTTTTCCTAAAAATATCTTTCAAATCACCATTTATGAGCAAATCTAAGTATCTTTTGCGATGACGCTCCTCAATGTCCTTTAATCCATACCAATCATCAGGCAAAGGCCTAATAGATTTGGAAAGAAGCTGGAAGTTTTCAACATCCACCGTTGTCTCACCTGCTTGAGTCTTAAAAACTTTTCCAGAAACCAAAAGAAAATCTCCGACATCAAACAACTTAGTGACTTTAAATTGTTCTCCCAAATTTTTCTTCTGCAAAAATATCTGGAACTTGCCTGACTCATCCTTTATATCTGAAAAGATAGAGTTGCCATGCTCTCTCCACCTGGTGATTCTGCCGGCAACAGTTACGGCGCTTCCTTCTTTTTCTTTTAGCGCACTACTAATATCTTGAGGCTCTTTTACTAGTCTAGAAGGATAGGGGTTAATTCCCAGATCTTTCAATTTGGCTAGTTTTTCCAATCTGGACTTTTGTATTTCTTCAAATCTTGTTGCCATATACAGGTAGTTTAGCAGAGATAGGTTCTGGGGTAAATTGTCCTTAGCTTATAGCTACGATTTCGTAGCTAACGGTACCTGCTGGAGCTTCAACTGCAACTTTTTCTCCTACCTTTTTGCCAACCAAAGCCTGACCCAGTGGTGAAGTTGCTGAAATTTTCTTTTCCATAGGATTTGCCTCCCACTCTCCAACTATCTTGTACTCAAGTTTTCCACCGTTTACTTTGACAGTTACCTTGTCACCCATATCAATGATTGAGTTTTTAGAATTACCACCATTTTTGGCAATAATGGCATTTTCACAAACATAAGTTAATTCATCAATTCTGCCATCCAAAAACTCCAATTCTTCCTTAGCATTGGTATAGTCAGAATTTTCTGAAAGATCACCCTGGCTTCTGGCATATGACAGCCTGTCTACAAGTTTTGGTCGCTTGACGTCAATAAGCTCCTCGAGCTCTTTTTTGAGAGCTTCGAAGCCTTCTTGGGTTAATTGTAGTTGTGATAAATTTGTCATTTCTTAAAAAAATCACCCTCTCCTTTTTTACCTTTCCAAATAAATTTCTCAAGCGTTTTTAAAAGGTAAATTTTATTCGTAGAGAGGGATTAATTCTTGCTTGAGGCTATCGTTTTATTAATACTAGAAAGTATTTTAGCATTACCTAATAGCCTGTCAAGACCAAACTAATTTTACTCCGTAAACACGCCAGAAGGTCGTTATCAACCGCCTGCCCCCATGCGCTCGAAAAACAACCTTCTGATTTCTAACACCGGCCGCTTATTTAATCTTTTTCAATTAAATTACAGCTTATGCCCTATGTTGCAGTTTTGACATATGAAACTAATAGGTGAAATGTAAGAGAATCTTAAGAATTGCATTCAAAAGAGGAAGGTGAGAAAAGTTTTCATTGTGTGAGCCAGGCACATAAGGTAAAATAGCAATATCACTATGGCCCCATCGTCTAGTGGTCTAGGACATCAGATTCTCATTCTGAGAACTTGGATTCGAATTCCAATGGGGTCACACAAACAGACATGTTGTTCCCAAGGGTGGCAAGTCGGGTTTTGCCACCAAG
>JBBTWO010000067.1:0-11557 GCA_038062745.1 Patescibacteria group bacterium
TCCAGGAACTCCAGGAAATGTTTTTATAGCTTTAGCAATTACACTATTATCAGCTCCTACCTCCGTAGCTACTAGAGAGGCTGCCGTTGCGTTGTATCTATTGTATTTTTCAGGAAACTTATACTCTATTGAATTGCTAATTACTTTTCCTACGGAACTAAGTGTGTATGGAATTGTCTTCGTTTGAGGTTTTATATGTTTTGTAACTAGCCTGAAAGATTTATCATCTTTGTTGATTATGGCAATTTTCGCATTTTGAAAGATTTTGGTTTTAGTTTTGAGGTAATTTTGGTAAGTCTTGTGGTAATCCAAATGTTCGTGGGTAATATTAGTTAAAACTGCAATTTGAATATTACTACCAAATAATCTGTGCTGATCCAGGCCATGGGAAGTTACTTCCAGCACAACATACCTATATCCTTGCTTTACAATCCTCTTGAGGAGCTTCTGGAGCATCCAGGAATCAGGTGTTGTGACATGAAAGCCTGTGTCAATTTCATTATTTCCAATGTAAGCACCTACTGTACTGACCAAGGCAACTTTTAAGCCTGCGGTTTTGAGAATGTGATAAATAAGTGTTGAAGTGGTTGTTTTGCCATCTGTGCCTGTAACCCCAATTACTTTTAAATTCCTTGCAGGAAACCTAAACCACACAACAGCAGCAAATGCCTGAATAAAGTGCAATAAATTCTTAATATCCTTTGGTATTATTCTTTTAAATTCTTTTATTTTTTCCATGGTAACCTTCCATTATTTCTTGATTTAATGCATCTTATTAGTTCTTCATGTCTTCTTTTACCAATTTGCATTCTTCCATTGTTGCCTGTTCCAATTTCCCAATCAAGACCCTGAAAATCACTACCGCCTAAAATTAAATAGCCATCCCGATGTTCTTTTGTTATAATCTCCAACGGAACATCTTCTTTTCCTCTATTTTTACCAAGATAATCTGCATGCCACGCCATAATTCCGTCTATGCCTTCATTTTTAAGCTTCTCCCATATGTTTAAATCAAATTCACCTTCAGGAGAATACAAAACAACTCCACCAGCCTCGTGAACAGCATTTAGTGCATCAAATACTTTTTCCTGTAAAGGTCCTACTTTTTCTTCAACATATTGCATACCTGGACAACCTACCCTGAAAAAAAGTTGGAAAAGAAACTTGCCATTTAGTTTTCTTGCATCATTCAAATAATTCGGTAAATTAGCATATATTGAAAGTGTTTCGTCCCACAGATTTGCATTTTCTTTTTTTAATCTTTCAAGTACAGAAATGTTTCCTTCTTGACTGACCGCTATTTCACAGAATCTAATTGCTTTTTCAACGGTTTGCCCTGAAAGTACTAATTCATATAGACCTTGATCGTCTGGCGAAAGATTTATATAGGAAAAACCAATCTCTTGCAAAAAGTCTCTTTGACCAGCAGCAATTCTACTATTTTTTCTTCTATTGGGTTCCCTCCCAAAATGTTTTTGTATTGATGGGTGATTTGGATCAAAACCCAGAAATACAACATCAACCCTTTTACCATTAAGTCTAACCATATCTTCAATAGCGGGTATAACTTCTATTGATGGTTTGATATTAGCGCCATACTCAGTAAATTCATTAAAAAAGTCTACGATTTCTCCTCTAGATAGAAGAGCGATCACAGACACACCACTTTCTTTGGATTTCAACTGACTAACTAAATCCAAAGTCCAATAGATTAACGGTTTATCTAGAAGCTGTCGAAGTACTTTAGGGGCACCCGTTCCCATACGAGTACCCTTACCTGCTGCCAGAATAATAGTGCAAACATTCTCCATTTTTTTCCGGAGATTCCATTTTATCAGACCAAGTCAATTTTCAGGCTGAATTCCTAGATATGGGAAAAGTTCTTTGGCAACATTAAACCACAATGGAGCTGCTGTTTCTGAAGCCCAGGTTGAAGTTTGAGGTTCTTTTAGAGTTACCAGCATTAGAAACTTAGGATCATTGGCGGGGGCAAAACCAATGAAACTGGCAATTGTTTTCTCTGCATCATAGTGGCCACTAATTGGGATTTGAGCTGTTCCTGTTTTTCCTGCAATATTGAAGTTTGTTAACTTTGTCCATTTCGCTTCTCCATCCTCAACTGCTTCAATCATCATGGCTGTTGTTTCAGTCGCAGCCTTTTCTGAGATAACTTGTTTTGCTGGCTGTTGTTTAATATCTTGCTCACCCTTATCAGTAATTATTTTGTCAACAATCTGTGGGCTAACCATTTTTCCTTTGTTGGCAATGGCAGTAAAACCTTGAATTATCTGTATAGGGGTGACAGCAATTCCTTGACCAAAGGTGGCTGTTGCTAAATCAACAATGTTCCATTTATCCTTTGCCCGCAGTTGTGGACTGGCCTCTCCTTGTAAATCAATTCCTGTTACTTGGCCAAATCCAAATTTTTTGAGGTAGTCATACAGTTTCTCCTGACCTATTTTTTGGCCTATAAAGGTCATGCCTACATTGTCAGAATGGACAATAATATCAGTCATTGAAGCATTAGGATTATATTTGTTATTCCAAGTTTCAATATAGTATTTATCAATCTTTAATGGACCATCACAAATGTCACACCTAGTGTCAACTTCAATACTGTTTGAATCAAGCCCTGAAGCCATTACAAGAGGCTTAAAGATACTTCCTGGTTCGAAAGCATCCGAGATAACTGGATTTTTAAAATATTCATTTCCAAATTCAAAATACTTGGCTGGATCATATGAAGGAAATGCAGCCATGGCCATCACTGCTCCAGTTTTAGGATTCATAATAATAGCTACACCATTTTTGGCTCCATATCGCTCAATTCCCTCTTTTAACTTTTCTTCAACTATAAATTGCATGCGTTTATCAATATGGGTTTTGAGATCAACTCCTGAAAGGGCAGAAATTTCTTTTGAACCTCCAAAAAGAATTGGTGTTCCTTGGGCATCTGACTCTTGTTGAATAAATCCAGGTTTTCCGGTTAAGGACAGGTCGTAAAAACCTTCCAGTCCAAAGTAACCTTTATCTACCCCGTCTTGGTCTTTACCTACAAATCCTAAAACATGTGCGGAACTGGAGCCTTCGGGATAAAACCGTGATTCTTCAGGATCAAACCCCACACCTTTTATTTTTAAAGCTTGAATATTTCTTTTTACATCAGAGGATAACTTGTGCCTAACGGGTACCCAAACTAAGTCTGCTCTATCAAGCATTTCTTGAATTCTATTGGTTTCATCCAGCAGTTTTTGCTTATTGTCACGGCTGTCATCTGGCTTATAGTCTATTTCTTCAACTAAAATTGGTGCTAGTTTGTTGGCAATGGTTTTGGTTGATAAATCAGTTTCACTTTTTTGGACAAAAAGTAACCATGATTGACTACTGGCTGCTAGTAAACTGCCGTCAGCAGACAGGATATTGCCACGGTCGGCAACAATACGCCGGCCACTTTGATGTTGAGTTTTGGCAGCAGAGGTTAATTCTTCTGATTTAACAACTTGCCAAAAAAATAATCTGGCAGTTAAACCAAGTAGTCCAATAGAAAAAACAGCAATTAAAACATATAAACGCAGTTTCATAAAAAAGACATGGTAAGTTACCTTAAGCTAGCAACTGATGCCTCGTGATTAAGGTATATGATAGTTTGAGGCTTAACAAGACCCAACTCACCCGAAGCGGCAGAAATCTGAGTAAGCGAGGAAGATGAAACAGTTTTACTGATTAACTCTTCGTTTTCCAGCTTTAGTTGTTGTTTTTGTTTTTCAAGGTAGGAAATTTCACTTCCCTTTATAGTTGAAGCAATAGTTAAGACAATTGTTGAAATCACTAAAAGAAAAGCAAACACACCATACACTACCAATAATGGTTTTCTACTGCTCTTTTTCTCAATTTCAACTGGTTTCAATCTATTCATGTTTATATTTTTCTAATAACTCTCAAAATTGCGCTTCTGGATCTTGGATTGTCGATTAGTTCCTGGGTCTCTGGCTTAATCGCTTCTTTGGTTAAATTTTCAGCCAGTCCTTTTTCAATTAATTCTTTGAAATAAGTTTTTACCATTCGGTCTTCACCTGAATGGAAGCTAATAATTGCAAAGATGCCATTCTTACCAAGAGTTTCAAATCCTTGTTTCAATCCTTGTTCCAAATTCTCAAGTTCTGTATTAGTAGCGATGCGGATAGCCATGAATGCTTTAGTAGCTGGGTGGGTTTTACCTACGAATCTGTAGAATCTACCAGCTCGTAAAAAATCTCCTACCGTTTCAATTGGTTGATTGGTTTTTCGGTAATCAATTATATTTTTAGCAAGTTTTGTGGCTTCCCAGCGGGTCATCCCTAACTCAAAAAGATCGGTTAATTGATCAACATGTAAGCTGTTAACTAAATCTGAGGCTTTGACTCCCTGTTTATCGGGATTTAGTCTCATATCTAGTTGCGCATCTGGGTTTTTAAAGGAAAATCCCCTATCCATATCATCAAAATGAACACTGGAAATTCCCAGATCGAGTAAAATGCCATCTGTTGGGTAAAAGTTATTCTTCTTGGCAGTTTCCAAAAGTGTGCTGAAGTTTGCATTAATAAGTTTGAATGTCGGTCGACTTTCGTCAACCGTTGGGCAAGTTTCAAGTCTTTTTTGTGCAATCTCAAGCATTTTTGGGTCAATATCTAGTCCTAAAACATTTCCACCGTGTGTCAATATTTCATAACTATGACCTCCAGCACCCAGTGTTGCGTCTATATACAGTCCTTGATTTTTAATGTGCAAAAGCTCAATTACTTTTTTTAATAAAACAGGTATATGCTTCTCATTCATTGGCCAATTTTTCAATCATTTCAGCTGCATTTTTAGCAATATATTCTTCTCTTTTCTTCCAAATACTTTCATCCCAAAGCTCAACCCTATTTCCTAATCCCAAAAACACAACCTCTTTGGCCAAGCAAGCATAATCAATAAGATTTGTTGGTAAAATAATCCTCCCTTGCGCGTCTGGCTCAACCTCATAGGCCGACCCCATGATAAATCTGTCAGTATCACGTACCGGAGAAGTTATAATCTCACTTCTACCTGTTAATTTTGTCAAAAGTGCTTGCCAATTTTCTTTCGAAACAATAACCAGACAACCCTCATACCATTTGGCAATTATCAGTTTATCTCCCAATTCTTTTCTGAACCGAACCGGAACTGCAATTCGCTTGCTTTCTGTTAAATTTTGTTGGTATTGACCAATCAACATGTTTCATTTTTCACCAGTTATCACCAGATGTCACCATTTTGATATATTTTCACGCAGCAGTCAAGACTAAGTAAATCCGAAAATAAATATTGAAGATTGTCTTAGCCGATTTTATCGGTAGAAGATGCCCAAACTTGCCCCATTGGGATTGGTCACTTTAGTCCATTGGCCCTCTGGTTCACCACTGACACTATCATTATCAGTAAATATGCCATATGGGCCGCTAGATGGGGCCGTAGTAACTCCAGGAATGCCAAATGTATCCATTGTCAGGAAGAAGCCAGACTTTGGTTTTTTAGTTAATTTGAACTTAAACTTGCCATCGTCAGATGTAATTTCATCACTTGCTTCTTGAAGATGAAATTTAGTTGAAAGCTTGCCAATTAATTTTCCTTTTTCGTTTCTAAACCTCAAAGTTAGAGTTCCTGTTTCTACGCCTTCGTCATATCTGAATTTGCCAGATGATTCAGAACCCAAGAGTAATTCTCTTTCTATATTGGCCGATCCCTCAAGCTTAATTGATCCTGGAACCCCCTGCATTGCCCCCTCTTGAGTTTGATACAAAAGTTCATAATCAAGCGTTGAGGCTTTTACTTTGATACTTGAAATAGACAATTTTAGCCAATGTCCATCCTTAAAGGGAGTAAGAGTAGTAACTGGTCGCTGATCGAAGGGAATTTCGGCTACAACATCTTCTACCTCTACTGGCTTGTTGTTCTTTCCTTTAATTACAAAGAAGTAAACACCTGTAAAAACTACTAATCCTAAAACAAAGAGGGCAATTGGCAGGTATTTTTTCATTATTTAATGATGCGGTATTTATTTTTAAGAGTCAAGATCCTTTTGTTGCTTAAGAAGATCGGCCATTGCTTTAATAAATTTGTCTCTATCGTCGGGATTAAGTTTGGCAGTCACAAATGCTACTTTTTCTGGATTTAGCCCCAAGCGTCCTTCCCTTATTACCTCAAGTATTCCCTTGGCCGTATCCCAAAGAGTGTCCGAACCTGTGCATCCCCCTCTATACATCACTCCCTCGCCCCTTGGAGCTATTTTTATAAGTGGGTCGTCTGCAAGCGTATTGTTTAATGGAATTCCTCCAGGTACACGATACCAAAGATATGGAAAGGCAGTCTGACTCTCGTTTCTATTATAGTAAGGTTTGTATTTGGTTTTACTTATATAAAAAATTGTGTAATCATCGTGCACACGTTCTCCAGACATAATGCCGCTATTTTAGCTCCGACTTTATAAAATTGTCAATATCGGTAGTATTAATTCTTTTTTGTTTACCAGTATCTCTGTCCCGAATTGTCACAGTATTATCATCAAGTGTTTGGAAATCAATTGTAATGCACCACGGCGTTCCAATCTCATCTTGAGAAGCATATCTTTTACCAACATTACCCCTGTCATCCCAGGCAACTGCCAATCCAGTAGACAATAAATCTTGATAAACTTGTTTCGCTTTGTCTACAAGTTCTGGTTTGTTTCTCAGAAGTGGAAATACAGCTGCTTTATATGGAGCAATTTGGGGATTAAGCTTGAGATATATTCTTTCTCCATCCTCTGTGTAGGAGTTAATCAATACAACCAACATTAATCTTGTAAGTCCAATAGAATACTCAACAATGTGTGGTATATATTTTTCTCCAGTTTCATCATTGGTGACCGAAAAGTCATTGCCAGAGAATTCTCCATGTCTTTTCAAATCCCAATCACCTCTATAATGAATACCTTGAAACTCTTTCCAGCCGAATGGGAAATTGTACTCTAAATCAGTTGCAATTTTATTGTAATGAGCGCGTTCTTTGAACTCCTGATCTCGCATTCTCAAATTGTCTTCACTAATGCCTAGTGTTTTCAGCCACGCCACACTCCATGTTTTAAATTTTGCGAAGTATTTATCAGAATCACTTGGGTGAATAAACATTTCCAATTCCATCTGTTCAAATTCTCTGGTTCTGAAGATATATGGTCCAACTTTGATTTCATTTCTAAAGGCTTTACCAATTTGGGCAACACCAAATGGGATCTTCATTCTCATTGTCTCCTTGACTAATTCAAAATTGTAAAAAATAGGCTGACAAGTTTCTCCCCTTAAATAAGCTGTAGATTTACTGCTTTCCAAAGTTCCTACCTGAACTTCTACTAGCTGATTAAATCTTTTAGACTTTGATAAGCTATTACCATCTGGGCTTTTAATATCATATTTTTTTATCGCTTCATCAACTTCTTCCGGAGTCATACCATCTTCAACGTGGTCTGAGATTTGGTCAGCCCTATATCGTTTGTTTGTTTTCAAATCTTCGACCATAATATCGGCAAACGAGGTTGTATGACCACTTGCTTCCCAAACTCTTGGATGAGATATTAAAGCTCCATCTAAACCTACAATGTCTGGTTGTTTGTGAACAAATTCATTCCACCACAAGTTTCTCAGGTTCATAAGCATTTCAGCTCCTAATGGACCATAATCGTAAGTAGCTTCCCAGCCACCATAAATTTCAGAAGAAGGGAAAATAAACCCTCTTCTTTTAGCCAGTGACTGAACTTTGTCAAGTAAATCTGTCATTTGTTTGAATTATATCCTAGTTGATGAGTTTTTTTCCAATTCGAATTGAAGACAGATGTCTTTCAAGTATATTTTCTAGTGCTTGATCAGAATTAAGAGTACTTTGCCCCTCATCCCAAAATCCCAACATGATTAAAATATCCTGGGTAAAATTGGTTCTTAACTCTTTGAGTCTAGTTGCTGTTTGTAGCTTTTTCAAATAGGTAAGCAGCAAATCAAAAACTTCTGAAAAACTTTCTGCTTCATGAGTAATTTTATTTACAGTTTCCAATAAAAAGTAAGCTACGGCAATTTTACTCAAATCTTTTCTAATATTTTCAAAGTTATCTACGGTTTCAGTTTCAGTAATAACTGACATACTGTTTTGGCCAGAAGTTGCTGAAAACCTAATATAGCTAAAGTTTTCAATGTGGCCTCTTTTTCTGCTAGTTAATTTCCGTACTCCCTTTGCCATAACAGTTACTTTGCCATTTTGTTTGGTAAAGATAGTTAGGATGCGATCTGCTTCAGAGTAAGTTTTCCGAGAAAGGATAATTCCTTCGTCTTTATATAAATGTGGTTTCACACCACAGATTATATATGAATTTGGCGTGTCAATGAGGGCGACTTGGTAGTAATAACAACCAATTGATCTGGTTCCACCAAAGTGGCGTCACTAATTGGCTCAGGAGTACAAAGACTAAAAAGCCAAGTAATGTCTACCTCATTGAAACATATATACTTACCAATGAATGGATACTCTCCAGTACAAATAAATTGCCTTAATGCCAGTGTAAAGTTTTTAAGGGTTAGTGGAAGTGCAATTGTTTCCTCAGTAATCCGATCTGTAAACATTTCAACCATAATTAGCTGGGACGATACCACGAGTCTATGATAACTACAACATTAAATTTTAAACTTAAATTCTTTGTCGGTTGCCAAGAAGAGTTCCTTTTGTTGTTTGCCAATTGTTAACGTGTGTAGTGGAAGATCGGTTCCTGGTTGTTTTTGAATTAAGATGTTGTAATTACCGTTCTTTAGTTTATTTGGCAGTGTATAAACAAGTTTTACTTTAACCACGCCTTGCGGGCGAAGACTAAATCCTCCAGCAAAAACTGTTTTACCCAAATCTTCATATGGATCAACCTTGTCTTCAAAACCTGAGATATCCACTAATTTGCTTCCTTTTGGAACGTAAATTCTGGTCCAATTTGGCAAAACTGAATTTAGCCAACCATCATAGCTTTGAGGATTTTTGTAAGTAATCTCGACCGTTTTCTCTACTGTTCCATCTTTTTTAATAACCACATCTTGATGAACTTCTTGAGTCACATACAGATTTGATTTTCTTCCTCCAAGATTTGAATCAGAGATGTGCAGGTAATCTCCCTCATAATTTTTAATTCTTCCAGCAATATTAAAGCTCTCAACTCCTTTTTGAGCTTGGTCATCAAACAGATACATTAAAACGTGCTTTTCAGATATTGATTTCCAACCTGCCTCAAAAAGGGCTGGAAGTTTTTCTTTTGGTTGACCCAAAGCGTTTGACAGAACTGAGTTCATTAAGGGGCCTACAATTTTCTTGCGATTATCAAAGTTGGCTGGAGCAAAAATAATCTTGGTTGGATCATTTTGATCCCAAACAATTGCTCCTTCTTGATCTGCGTAATCTTCAAGTTCATAAACCACTTGTGGACAATTACATCTTGCGTCTGGTTCTGCACTGAAGTTACCGAAACCTGGAACTCCAATTTGGCCCAATACTTTTAAGATATTGACAACAACATGGGTATCAACGGCAATCACACCGTCAATATCATTAACTCCTGCAGATTTTATTTCTTCAGTAAACAAATCCATGCTTTCTTTAAAGTCAGGATTAAAATTCATATCCCGCAGTCGCAAGTTGGGATTTAAGACATATGGACCTTTGATGTAATCAATAATTGGGTCAGGAGCTTTAATGCGCGGCTTATAAACTTTGTCCAAATTATAGATATCGTTGGATGAAGCTTGTTCAAACTTGCCCTTATCAATGGTAACGATTGAGTAGCCAGTTAAGAAGCCTCCAGTGGGTCGTAACTCTTTGTCATTTTGAAAAATAAGCAAGTAAGTTCGTGGTTCATCAATCCCCAAAATATAGGGAGCAGCTTCCAAAAGTGGCTTGCTATTTGAAATCATCTCGGTGGCTTCATTCGCCAGATCTTTTACTTTCCTGACATTCTCTTGAATCTTTTTCCCCTTAAAAGTTTCGGGATAGCGGGCTGGATCAATATAATCAAGTTCGGCATTAGCCAATTTTGCTTTTTCGGCAATTTTGTCAACTTTTGGAGTAATCCCCTTAATGGTCTCAACAATAAACTCTATTCGGTCGTTAGCTGTTTCTTCTCCAGATTGAGCTTCTTGTCCACCTTTTTTGAAACCAATTAAATCAGCATACGGCTCAATTGCGTCAACTGTTAACTGGGTGGCTTCAATTCCATAGATACCAGCATTAATTCCATGCTGGCCATCTGACACAAAACCACCAACAAAAGGAATAATTTTTGTCCAGGCAATTGCCCTATAAGAAGACTTAAGAGCTGTTAAATCTTTTTTGGTAGTTTCAAGTTCTTTTTTTACTTCAACAATATCTTCCTTGTTGGCTGCAGCTTTCAAAGCACTTACCTGCTTACTAACCTTTTTGGCTTTTGCGTAGACATTGTAGCCAGGAATTCCAATGATTAAACCAAGAAACAAAAGAAATGCTAAAATTCCCATACCAACAGGCCGGGCGTATTTTTTGAAAACTGCTTTTATTTTTTGTTTCTTATCATTCATTTGTACTTCTTTTTGAACTACTTTTTGATCTTCAGCTTTTCTCTCCTGCATTACCTGGGAATAGCTCTCAAGTCCTTCAGGGTCAAGAATTGATTTTGGGCTACGGTCTTGCATGACAATGCTTTCCCCAGTTTCAGCTTCTGTTGCAGGTTTAATTTCTGGGATATCAATGTTGGCAGGATTAGTGGTGTTGTCCATAAATAGTTGTAATTAATTGTAAAGGAATTTTGAAAAGAAGGAAAGTTTTTTAGTTAGCCAAACTCAGTAGCCTATGCAGCACCCTTACCAACAAGCATAACCCAAGGGGTCTTAATTAGAACCAAGATATCCAAGAGAATTGATCTTTTCCTGGCATAATAGGCATCCATTTCAATTCTTTTGTCGAAAGCTACTTCACTTCTGCCCGACACTTGCCAAAAACCAGTAATTCCAGGCCTGACTGAGAGAACATCTTTTAAAAGAGGTTTCTTATCAGGATACTTGTTAAACTGTTTTTCAAGTTCTTCAGGATAATAAGGCCTTGGTCCAACAATACTCATTTCTCCCTTCAAAACATTCAGTAGTTGTGGAATCTCGTCAATTGAGTGTTTCCTTATAAGTCTGCCAATTGATGTAACTCTGGGGTCATTCATTATTTTGTAGTTTCCTCCCTTTTGTTGTTCTTCATAGGCTTTTTTGAATCTGGGGTCTGTTTGGAGAAGTTGGTAGGCGTTGACGATCATTGACCGGAATTTATAGGCATAGAAAGGTTTGCCATTCATACCTACGCGTTTGGGTGTGTCAGCAAACACAGGACCTTTGGAAGTGAGTTTAATTATAATTACAGTTATTAAGAGAATGGGGGAAAAAAGGATCAATAACGCTATTGATCCTACCAAATCCATTAACCTTTTGGTTACCTCAAAAAACATATTAGGGCAGTACAAAATTATATCACAGCAAATCTGTTC
>JBBTWO010000068.1:0-10187 GCA_038062745.1 Patescibacteria group bacterium
CCAATCTAAGGCAACAATTTTACCTTAAGTGGTGCACTTCGTTTTAGAACCTATCCCCAGCATATAATTGGAAAATGAGAAAAACATTTCTAGTCTTATTTGTACTTCTGTTTGGTAGTCTTTTTCTACTTACTCCATATGCTCATGCTCAAAACACTGATGAACTGCTGGAAGGAACAGTAACTAAAATACTTTTAGAAAAATACACTACGGTAGAAAACCAAAAACAGGTTTACCAAAACTTAGAGATTTTAATTACAAAAGGTTCTATTAAGGGAAAGTCTGTTAAAGTGGTTCAAGGAGAAATTCCTTCTGTTAATCCTCAAGTCTATGAAGTTGGAGACAAATTAGTTCTGCAAACATTCCAGGACTTGGACGGAAATACTATTTACAACATCGCCGATTACCAAAGAAGAAATGAGTTATTTATATTGTTTGTAATTTTTACCACCCTAACCATAGTTATAGGAGGAATATGGGGAGTAACCTCCCTTTTGGGAATGGCCTTCTCGTTTCTGGTTATTTTCAAGTTTATCCTTCCTCAAATAATGTCTGGAACTGATCCAGTACTGGTTGCAATTGAAGGAGCTATGCTAATTATTCCAGTAACCTTTTACTTATCCCACGGATTTAATGTAAAAACTCATGTTTCTATCATTGGTACCTTAATAACACTAATTGTTGTGGGATTACTTTCTACCTACTTCGTAAACCTTACTAGGTTATCTGGTTTCTCTTCAGAAGAAGCAGGATTTTTGCAGTCTGAGGTTGGAAGCTTGATTAATATGAAAGGGTTACTGTTGGCAGGAATAATTATTTCCTCACTTGGAATCCTGGATGATATTACTATCTCCCAAGCAAGTATCGTAAAGGAACTTCGGGAAGCAAACACAAACTTAAAATTTAAAGACCTTTTAGTAAGAGGAATGAAAGTTGGAAAAGATCACATTGCCTCATTAGTTAATACTTTAGTCTTAGTATATGCTGGATCTTCTCTTCCGTTGCTTTTGTTATTCATTAGTAATCCCAAACCGTTTGAACAAGTAATCAATCTAGAAATAATTGCCGAAGAAATTGTAAAAACCTTAGTAGGAAGTATAGGGTTAATACTAGCTGTTCCAATCACAACTCTTATTGCGGCATTCTATTTTGCAAAAAAGAAATAAATATAGTGACCGTAAAACAAAATGCCGCTTTTGATATAATCTGCCCATGGCCAGTTTCTGGAAATTACTTCCTAAACCATTTCTGGTTCTTGCTCCCATGGATGACGTAACTGATGTGGTCTTTAGACAAGTAGTCTCTGAGACTTGTACACCCCATGTGTTTTTCACTGAGTTTGTGAGTTCTGATGGTCTAAATTCAATTGGCAGGGAGAGGGTTATGAAGAAGCTGAAATACACTCAAAATCAAAAACCGATAGTTGCCCAGATTTGGGGAAGCAATCCAGAAAATATTTATAATGCTGCCAAATTAATTTCTGAACTTGGATTTGACGGAGTGGACATTAACATGGGTTGTCCTGTCAAAGATGTCGTCAAGAAAGGTTCTGGAGCTGGAACAATTGGAAACTATGATTTGGCAAAAAAAATAATTGCTGCTGCTAAAAAAGGAGCTAAGGGAATATCAGTTAGTGTTAAGACCAGACTTGGGATAAATAATGTAATTTCTCATGAATGGATACCTTTTTTGTTGGAACAAAAACTTGATGCTTTAACGCTTCATGCAAGAACTGCAAAACAATTATCAAAAGGGCAAGCCGATTGGAGTGAGATTGGAAAGGCAGTTATATTACGAGATAAAATCTGTCCTGAAACTATGATTATTGGAAATGGAGATATTAAGGATTATAAAACTGTAATGCAAATGTATGACACATATCATGTTGATGGAGTAATGATTGGCAGAGGAGTTTTTTCAAATCCTTGGGTATTTGAAAAAACTCAAAACCCTACGGTTCACACAAAAAAAGAATATATTGATATGCTGGTCAGACATATGGATTTATTTGATGAAACTTGGGGAGAGACTAAAAACTTTGCAATCCTAAAGAAATTTTTCAAAATGTATATTAATAACTTTAAAGGAGCCAGTTTATTAAGGCAACAATTGATGGAGTGTAAAAATAGTTTTGAAGTAAAACAGATATTTAATCCTTAACTAGTGAGTTAAATTTACTAAATATCCAATAATTATTATACTTGCCACAAGTGGCAAAACTACTTTATAAAACTGTTTGTGACCTGAGCGATGGTGGATTTCTGGAATAACATCAGAACAAGCAAGATAAATAAATATTCCTGCGGCAGCTGCTAGTGAATATGGAAGTAAGTGTTCAAGCGAGTTTCCTGTGTAATAGCCAAGTAGAGCTCCAGGAAGTGTAAACAAGGACTGGACAATGTTTACTAGAATTACTTTTTTCTTAGACCATCCTTGGTTTAATAGAACACCAAAATCTCCAATTTCTTGTGGTATTTCATGGGCTGCAACTGCTAAAGTAGTAATTAGCCCCAAAGATGGATTAGCTACAAATGATAGAGCGATAACAATGCCATCCAAAAAATTATGAAAACTATCCCCCAAAATTAGCAGAAGAGGTAATGATTCAGTATGGTCAGAGTGAGCTTCTGTTATGTCTTTGTGTTTATAGAAAAAAGTCATCAACATTCTTTCAAGAACAAAGAAGGTTACTATTCCCAAAAGAGTCGTTACCAAAATTAAGTGTGGTTCGGCAACAAGCTCGATGGCTTCTGGTAAAATGTCGAGGAATGCAGCTGCCAAAAAAGCTCCTGCAGCAAACGATAACAAAGGAGTCATTATTTTTTTCGTGAAACTTTGTTTCCAAAGAAGCAAAAAACCTCCAACTAAAGAAAACACGCCCCCAATTAAGCTGTAAAAAATAAGTTCTAACATTTAGCCTCAAATTGAATGATATTGAAATAGAGTAGATAAAGCAAGCAGATATTAATTTAAAACAAACTATCTTGTTGGATAGTTTCTGGTGGTGGGTAGGAAAAGTCTATTTCAACTACCCTTGGAGAGTTCCAACGGTCGGTGAATTTTATATATTTATTTTTTAAGACAAAGTCGTAAATGTCACGTGTAATGGCGACATCCATTTCACAATATTTTTTCAACTTTACCAAACTTTCTTCATCTGCCTTGTTCCAATACATTACTGCATTTGCTCCAGAATCAATCTTCGCAGTCCCCAAAGTGTCTTTGGCAATTCTATCCAAAGAAGTTCCATGACCGTGAGTATTTCTTAATTCCTCTAAAATATCAAAGTGATTTAATTTTGCAAAATAGGCTGGAGCATAAGGCTTAAGGGCTGGAATATCAAATCTTTTAGTGTTAAAACCAATAATTCGGCTTGACTCGGCAAATAATGGCCACATTTTTTCAAAATCTTTTTCCCAAAAAGACAACATTTGGCCTTCAATCTCTTTTAAATTTTCATCAATAACCCGGCGGTAAACTGAAACAATCGAGACGCCTAAATCTGAAGGATCTTTTGTTCCAGTATCGTCAAAGAAACTTTTCGTTTCTACATCAAAAATTGTTTCAATATGTTTTTTAGTCATTTAGTTTTTCAGGAAACACTTATGATATTATAAATCAAATGACATTTACACTTCCCCCACTACCATACGCTTACAATGCTCTTGAGCCATTTATTGATGAGCAAACAATGATGTTTCATCATGACAAGCACCATGCTGCATATGTTGAAAAATTAAATGCAGCTTTGGAAAAATACCCAGACTTACAAACAAAATCAATTGAAGAATTACTGAAAAATGTAAATTCTCTTCCAGAAGATATTAAGGTTACTGTTAAAAATAATGGCGGAGGACACTTTAATCACACCTTGTTTTGGGACATAATGACCCCAGGAGGTAGTAAAACTCCAGTTGGTCAAACTAAAAACTTAATTGAAATAGCATTTGGAAACTTTGAAGCTTTTGTAGAAAAGTTTTCAGCTTCTGCAGTTGGCCGATTTGGCAGTGGCTGGGTATGGCTAGTAAAAACTGGTGACAGATTGGAAATAACTGATACTCCAAATCAAGACAATCCTTTAATGGATAAGACTGGCACTCCAATATTAGGATTGGATGTTTGGGAACACGCGTACTACATACAGTATAAATGGCAAAGAGCAGATTATGTTTCTGCTTGGTGGAATTTAGTCAATTGGGAAAAGGTAGAAGGTAACCTCCAACAGGCGGTATAATAAAAATGTGAATATCTTCAATTCGGTTGTTTTAGGAATAATTCAAGGCTTAACGGAATTTCTTCCTGTATCCTCCTCTGGACACTTAGTTGTGGCACAAAATTTACTTCCTGGATTTAACCAGCCAGGAATTCTTTTTGATGTTGTTCTTCACCTTGGAACTACTTTGGCGGTGCTTATTTTTTATTACAAACGAATAATTCAGATTGTTAAAAGCAACAGCAAATATGTCTGGTTATTGATCCTGGCTACAATTCCAGCTGTGATTGCTGGAGTGCTTTTTGGAGATTTCCTTGAAGCAAGTTTTTCAGATTTAAAAGCGGTAGCAATTCAATTTTTGGTTACTGGGGTAATTTGTATTTTGGTTGATAAATATAGTGGTACAAAAGAAACTGTTAACGAAAAGGACTCTTTGCTAATTGGTGTTGCTCAGGCTATTGCCATTCTGCCTGCAATTTCGCGATCAGGGTCAACAATTCTTGCGGGATCGATTTTGGGAATCGACAAGAAAAAAGCAGCTGAGTTTTCTTTTCTAATGTCTGTACCCGCAATTGTAGGAGCCAATATCTGGCAGTTTGTAAAACATGGGGTAACAATGGAGACAGATATAGTAAACTACCTGGCAGGATTTGTAACTGCTTTTGTATTTGGCTACTTGTCAATTAAATTAGTTCTTACGTCTCTTCATGAGAGAAAATTCAAATATTTTGGCATTTATTGTTTTATCCTGGGAATAATAGTTTTTGCACTTAAGATGTAAGGCAGGAAGATAATAACACCAATTACTATGGATGCCAGAGAAAAGATTAATACTGCTGCCGCTGAAACATCTTTGGCAATTTTTGCCAGTCTAGAAATTTTAGGACTGGTAATGTCTACAATTGCTTCAATTGCAGTATTAATTAGTTCCAAACAAACCACTCCTACTATTGTTAAAACTAAAATTAACCACTCTTGAGTGCTTATATTAAAATACACCCCTGCCACACTTACCCCTAAAGCAGCAAGAAGGTGAAATCTGAAGTTTGGTTCACTGTTAAATGCTTGTTTAAGGCCTTCCCAAGCAAAAGAAAAACTTGACGTAATGTTTCTTTTCTTGCTCACCAGATAATGATACTATTAATTATGTCTGCCAGCAAAAGACACACTCAAGTCAAAAATATCCTCTATTCAAAAAGTAATTTCTTTATTTGTCTTCTGTGTTTAGCAATACTATTTTTTGTAATTACTTATTTTGTTGGTCAAAGTACAAAGGACAAACTTTTTACAAATGTGTTTGAAGAATCTTTGGGTGATTATGACAAACAAGCAGATATGGGTTATTTCTTGGGAAAAAATTTCCAAGTGCCAAATGAAATAACCAAAGTGAAATCTCCAGTGCTTGGTAATAGTACACCCGACAATAAATGGATCGAAGTTGATTTATCTGAACAAAAGTTAAGAGCTTGGGATGGTGGCAGCTTGTTCTTGGAAACATTAGTTTCAACAGGTTTGCCCTATTTTCCAACTCCCCAGGGGGAATTTAGGATTTGGTACAAAATTAGATACACCAGAATGAGAGGTGGAGAAGGCAGATATGCTTATAATTTGCCAAATGTTCCTTATGTTATGTTTTTTGAAAATGGTTCAGTACCTGGATATAGAGGGTATGGACTACATGGAACCTATTGGCACAGTGACTTTGGAACGGTTCATAGTCATGGGTGTGTGAATTTACCAACTCCAATAGCCGAGCGATTATACTATTGGACAACTCCAGTTCTTGGATCTTCAAATGTTGTTAGGTCAAATACCGACAATCCTGGAACAAAAATAATTATTCACGAGTAATGCAAGAATTAATTATTCAATTTACTGCAAGTTTTTTGATATTTGGTATGTATGCCGGCATTTTTTTGCTTTGGGTGATTGATGGAAAAATAAAAAAAGAACAAGCTTTGCATGCTTTGTTGGCAAGCGCACTTTCGTGGATTGCTGCTGGCATGCTTAAAGACTTATTTCATACCCCCAGACCATTTTTACTTAACAGTTTGCCGACAAAGGTTTTTATGACTCCGATTGATGGAGCATTCCCATCAGCTCATGCAGCAACCGCGTTTGCCATGGCAACCACAATTTGGCTGCATGACAAAAAATGGGGAATTGCATATTTATCAATGGCACTATTAATTGGCATTGCTAGAGTAGTTGGAAATGTTCATTTCCCAGTTGATATTTTAGGGGGTGCAGTTTTAGGAAGTGCAGTTGCCTTGACAATAGAAAGATTGCATTTATTTAAATTTCTTTCCGGAAAAAGTAAAAAGAAATGAAACAAAACAATATAGGATATTGACATTTAGCAACCGCATTGATAGACTGCTAAAGTTGATATGAAAAAGAAGGCTTTTGTCGCTAAATCTATACCAGTAGTCGCGGTGCGAGGTTCAGTGGTTTTTCCTCATACTGATTCGCTCCTTTCCTTTGGTAGACCAAAATCCATCAATGCCATTAACGCTGCATTTGACGGCGACCGCATTATTGCCATCTTCACTCAAAAAGATCAAAAAATTACTGATCCGGACTTTCAGGATCTTTATGAAGTTGGAACTATTGCGACTGTTACCCAAATGATGACTACTGACGGTGAAATCCATGCCATGGTTAGAGGCCAAGCAAGAGTAAAAATTGCAGAGATTCAAACCTCCCTTCCATATTTAGAAGCCAGTGTAGAAGAGATTCCAGAAAAAGATTTAAAAGGAGACGAAGTAACTGCTCTTTCAAAACGCCTGGTGGAATTATTCAAGAAAGCTATCAATTTGGGAAAGTTAGTCGAAGTAACTACCGTTATGCAAACGCTTTCTGGTCAAATTCAGCCAATTGAGTTGGTTGACTCTATTGCCTCTCTTCTTGACATGAAAACTTCTGAGAAACAAAAACTACTTGGTATGACGTCGGTGTTGGACAGATTAAAGAAAGTTACTGAATATTTATCACGAGAAGTAAATATCTTGGATATTGAAAAAACAATTTCTTCAAAAACACAAAAGAAATTTGAAGAACAAATGAGAAAGGCAATGTTAAGAGAAAAGAAGAAAACTATTGAAGAAGAATTGGGAGAAGATGAAGCAATACTTTCTGATGGCGAAATTGATGAGTACAAGAAAAAAATTAAAGCTGCAAAGATGCCAAAAGACGTATTAAACCGCACCAACAAAGAATTAAAGCGGCTTGGCCAATTATCTCCTAATAATCCGGAAGGTGCCTACATTAGGAACTATCTTGATTGGCTTGTAGATATGCCCTGGAGTATTTCAACAGCCGACAATACTTCAATTAAGAATGCTTCTAAGGTTTTGGATGACCAGCACTATGGACTAGAGAAAACTAAAGATCGAATTCTGGAATTTTTGGCAGTTATGCAGTTGAAGAATGAAAAAAACAAGAAAAAATCAGATATGAATATGGATCATCCAACTATTCTTGGCTTTATGGGGCCACCAGGGGTTGGAAAGACATCAATTGGAAAATCTATCGCTGACGCCCTGGGAAGAAAGTTTATTAGAATTTCTCTTGGAGGAATACGAGATGAAGCAGAAGTCAGAGGTCACCGAAGAACATATGTTGGCGCACTTCCGGGGCGGATTATTCAGGGTATTAAAACCGCCGGAACCAATAATCCGGTATTTATGTTAGATGAAATAGACAAACTAGGAACTGACTTTAGAGGTGATCCATCAAGTGCCTTATTGGAAGCGCTGGATCCGGAACAAAACAAGGAATTTTCAGATCATTATTTAGAAGTGCCTTTTGATCTGTCAAAAGTGATGTTTATCGCAACAGGCAATGTTTTAGAAAATATTCCAGTAGCCCTGAAGGACAGAATGGAAATAATTGAATTTGCAGGTTACACAGAAGATGCAAAAGCCCAAATTGCCAAGAAGTTTTTATGGCCAAAACAATTAAAAGTAAATGGTTTAGCAGACAAAAAAATTAAAATTGATGACATGGCCATTAACGAAATCATTAGTTTCTACACCAGAGAATCGGGAGTAAGGAATTTGGAAAGAAACTTAGCCAGTGTGGGTAGAAAAATTGCCCGACTAGTAGCAAGTAAGAAAAAATACCCATTACAAGTATCCAAGCCAGATATCAGAAAGTTTTTGGGACCAAGGAAGTTTACTTCACTTTTAGCAGAAAAAGAGAATGAAATTGGCATGTCCACAGGGCTTGCAGTAACTGGTGCTGGTGGAGAAATACTTTTCATTGAAGTGTCAATTATGCCAGGGAAGGGAAAATTAATTTTAACTGGCCAACTAGGAGAAGTAATGAAGGAATCTGCTAAAGCAGGACTTACTTGGGCCAGATCTCATTGGAGGGAATTGGGACTTAAGGAAGACTTTGGAAGTAATGTTGATATCCATATTCATATTCCAGAAGGTGCCGTACCAAAAGATGGTCCATCAGCAGGAGTATCAATGGCCACAGCTTTAGTATCTGCCTTAACGGGTATTGCAGTTAAGAAGGATGTTGGTATGACTGGAGAAGTAACCTTGAGAGGAAGAGTAATGGAAATAGGGGGTGTAAAACAAAAAACAATAGCTGGTCACAGAGCAGGTCTCAAAACCATAATACTGCCCAAAGATAATAAAAAAGATATGGAAGAGGTTCCTGACAAAGTAAAGAAAGATATTAATTTTGTTTTTGCACAGAAATTAGAAGATGTCTTAAAGATTGCTTTAGTATCTTGGCCAGTTAACCACACAGAAAAGGTAATTCCAACCGCTTCATATATTGCCGCTGCATAAGTAACTTCTAATTATTGCCCAAGAATCGGCAAAAGAGTAAAATTCAGTCATGTTAACGGAATCAGAAAAACATATTTCAAAAATTGGAATTGGAAGTTATGGAATTGGTGGTCGTGGGCACAGAGATGTAGAACTGACTGAATTGGAAGATGACAGGGTTTATATAGATGCTTTAGTCTATACACTTCAACAAGGATCTAATTTTACCGAGATATCTTTGGGCTATGGGCATGGGAACGCTCTACGACTCTTTAAGCAGGCATTAGAGGAAAGTGGAATTGCAAGGGAAGATTTATTTATTACAAATTCCCTGTATCCACGTGATTTACCGACATTTGATGAAGTTAAAAAAGATGTTGAAGAGTTTTATAGAATAATGAGAACTGATTATGCTGATTCTACTTTGATTACTCAATCATTGGTTGCAAAGTTTGGAGAAGTTGAAGTATATGCTTATCTACATCAACTATTAGATAGTGGTAGAACAAGATTTGTTAGTTTATCTAATGCCAGTGCTGACTTTATCAAAGCTTTCAAAAAGGAATTTAGAGACAAATTTATTGCTCATGAAGGACATCTTAGTTTTGAAGTAAGAGCTTTGCAAGATCAAGGAATCTTTGAAACTTGTGATGATCTAGGAGTAACAAACATTATTTGGAGACCTTTGAGAAGAAATATGACAGAAGGAAATAACTGGCCACTCCTCTCTGAACTTGCAGAAAAATATGGAAAAACTCAAAACCAAATTATTTTAAACTGGATTACACATCTAGGTTACTACCCAATGGTTATGTCAGCAAACAAGGAACATATTGATGAGAACCTAGCTTCAACTAATTTTCAAATGTCACAAGAAGATTATAAAAGAATGACTGATTTTAGACCACCAAATTACAAATCACCACAAGTTGATTGGGACAAGAGTGGAAATGGAGTATCTATTGTTACTTTAGTTACAGATTTTGAGAAACATATTGAGAAATAAAATGAAATTATTTTTAGCATCTGAAGCAAAACATCCGGACAGTATAGAAAAATTGAAGAAATTTATCGGTGGCTTTGAAGGAAAGTCAATTGCATATGTTCCTACAGCGGCTAACGGCGAAAATCCTTACTGACAGGTACCCCTTAAAATGCACTAAGTTTCTATATACTTAGAGGGGGTGATT
>JBBTWO010000069.1:0-25184 GCA_038062745.1 Patescibacteria group bacterium
ATTCCTTGGGTTGATTACTTCAAAGAACAGTTGGCTAAATAAACCTGCATAGTTTATTATTAGTATATGTCTGCCGCTAGTAAACCTACAGTTGCTTTTTTTAGTGATATTGATAAACACGACATTGCCATAGTTGGTGGAAAGGGCGCAAATCTGGGGGAAATGTATAAAGCACGTTTCCCAGTTCCCAATGGTTTTGCAGTTACCGTTGAAGCGTATGATTTGTTCCTCACTCAAAATAATTTAGTTGATTATATAAATGAAACTGTAAAATCAATTGACGTAAATGACCCCAAGCAGCTGGATAGCGTTGCCAAAACAATTCAAAAAAGAATTATCCAAAGTGATATTCCAAGTGATGTCGCCCAAGACATTATTAAAGCCTATAAAAAACTTTCTGGGCATTTCAAGAAAGCTTTAGTGGCTGTTCGCTCTTCGGCTACGGCAGAAGACCTGCCAGGCATGAGTTTTGCTGGCCAACAAGCAACTTTTTTAAATATCCAAGGCGAAGCAAACCTGCTTATAAGTGTTCGGGAGTGTTGGGCCTCTTTATTTACTCCCAGAGCAATTTTTTACCGCAGTGAGAATAAAATTGACCAAACAAAGGTAAAAATTTCAGGTATGGTTCAAAAAATGGTTCAGTCTATCGTTTCGGGAGTCATGTTTACCGTCAATCCTCTAACTCAAGAGAAAGATCGAATAATAATTGACGCTGTTTGGGGGCTTGGAGAAATGATTGTCCAAGGAGCTGTTATTCCTGATCATTATGTCGTCCAAAAGGAAACTTTCTCAATTCTCTCCAAAGAAGTTTCTGATCAATCAATTCAATTAATTAGAACTGGTAACCAAACAAAAGAAACTTCTGTTCCCGAAAAAATCCGTCAAAACCAAAAAGTGAAAGATGAAGATATTGTTACACTGGCTAAGATCGGTCAAAAACTACAAGAACATTATTATTTCCCTCAAGATATTGAATGGGCGTGGGATGGTAAGGAACTTTTCATTACTCAAACAAGGCCAATAACAACTCTTAATAAAAAGAATTTAAAGCAAGATGTTTCCGAATCAAAAGATGGTGTAAAAATAGCTCAAACACCCATTCTTACTGGCGCTCCTGCTTCCCCAGGACTCGGAGTTGGTCCAGTCAGACAAGTAAAGTCGCCTAAAGAAATTGACAGGGTGAAGCCAGGTGATGTTTTAGTTTCCCGGATGACTTCTCCTGATTTTGTTCCAGCAATGAAAAAGGCGGCTGCCATCATTACTGATGAAGGAGGACTCACCAGCCACGCAGCAATTGTTTCCCGAGAATTGGGGATTCCCTGTGTTGTCGGCACAAAAGAGGCAACCACAAAATTAAAAGAAGATACTATTGTTTCAGTTGACGGTCTAACCGGCCAAGTATTTTTGGGTGGAAAAGTAACTAAGCAAACTTCAGAACACAAACTCAGTGAAGAAAAAAACGTTATGACCAAAACAGCCACTAAAATATATGTTAATTTAGCCGAACCTGAGATGGCAGAGGAAGTGGCCAAAAAGCACGTTGAAGGAGTCGGGTTGTTAAGAGCCGAATTCATGGTTGCCCAAATTGGAGTTCACCCTAAGCAAGCCATCAAAGAAATGAAGCAGGAAAAATATATTCAAAAACTGGCAGATGGACTTGAGAAGTTCTGTAAAGCTTTTGCCGGCAGACCAGTCGTTTATCGAGCAACTGATTTTAAAACCAATGAATATCGCCAGCTTGAAGGTGGTAAAGCCTGGGAACCAGAAGAGCCAAATCCACTACTTGGCTTCAGGGGAGCTTACCGTTATATCGCCAATCCTGAAGTATTTAATTTAGAACTTCAAGCCATAAAAAGAGTACGAGCTAAATACAATAATTTGTGGTTAATGATTCCATTCGTTCGTTCTCCTGAAGAATTGGCAAAGGTACGAAGACTGGTTGCATCAGAAGGATTATTCAACAGTACAACTTTCAAGTTTTGGATGATGTGTGAACTTCCAGTTAACGTAATTTTGTTGGAAGAATTTATTAAAGTTGGCATTGATGGCGTGTCAATTGGTTCAAATGATTTGACGATGCTAGTACTTGGCACTGACCGAGATAATGCAGAAGTGGCCCGAGCTTTTGACGAGCGCTCTCCTGCAGTTATGTGGGCTTTAAAGAGAATTATTACTACCTGTAACGATAATGGAATTACGGCTTCTATTTGTGGCCAGGCACCGAGTGAATATGTTGAAATAGTGGAGATGTTGGTAAAATATGGCATCACTAGTATTTCAGTCAACCCTGACGCAATTAATAGAACTCGTGAAATTGTTGCAAAAGTAGAAGCAGATTTAATGAAAAAATAAAAATGGCAAAAATAAGTAAAATTTGGGCGAGAGAAATAATTGATTCAAAGGCAATGCCTACAGTTGAAGCAGCTTGCATGTTGGATAATGGTATGATTTCGGTGGCTTCTATTCCTTCAGGAACTTCCACCGGTAGTTATGAAGCACTGGAGCTGCGGGATCACGATAACCCAAGATATTTAGGTTTTGGGGTAATGAAGGCAGTTGAAAACGTAAATCAAATATTGGGACCAGCAATGATTGGCATGGATCCAGCGGATCAACAAGGCATTGATCAAAAATTAATCCAAATGGATGGCACAGAAAATAAAACGAAATTAGGAGCTAACTCGATCTTGGCTGTTTCAACAGTAGCCAATAAAGCTGCAGCTATGGCAGCAGGTATTCCATTATATTCCTGGATAAACAAATTAGCAAAAGCCAAGGGCATTAAGCAAGATGTAAAATTACCAACTCCCCTGTTTAATATGATTAATGGTGGTTTGCATGGAGCGGGAAATTTGGATTTCCAGGAGTTCTGGGTTATTCCTGCCTCTTCCAAGCCATATGTAGAGGCGTTGAGAGCAGGGGTAGAGATTTATTTAACAGTTGGAACAAACTTAAAGCACCGGGGTGCTATTCACTCAGTCGGAGACGAAGGCGGCTATGCTCCAAATCTTTTTACAAATGCCGATGCCTTGGAGATATTGGTTGAATCCATTCGCCAAACGCCATATCAATTGGGCAGAGATGTTTCCTTAGGATTGGATATTGCCGCTTCAACTTTCTTTAAAGATGGTAACTATAGTATTCGTGATAAATCTGCCCCAATGAATGAGCAAGCAATGATTGAGTATTATAAAGAACTGAATACTAACTATCATTTGGCATTTATGGAAGATGCCCTCCATGAGGATGCTTGGAGTGGCTGGCAAGCTCTTGTAAGCACCCTAGGGGATCAGCTAGTAGTAGTTGGGGATGATTTACTGGCAACTAACCCCAAGCGCGTTCAAAGAGCAATTGCAGATAAAGCTTCAAATGGGGTATTGGTTAAGCCAAACCAAATTGGCACAATATCAGAAACTTTGGATGTTATTAAGCTTACTCGTGATGCAAACTGGAGTGTAATCGTTTCTCACAGGTCTGGAGAGACTAATGATTGGTTTATTGCTGATTTTGCAGCTGGAATTGGAGCAGACTATGTTAAATTTGGCGCTCCAGCAAGAGGAGAAAGAGTTGCAAAATATAACCGACTTGCTTCTATAGCACTAGAACTAAAACAGTAGAGTTATTTCAATGAAGCAGGTTTCTTGGCTCGTGTTTTTGCCCATTCATAGACGATTGGGACAAGAGAAAGTATTATTATTACAAACACTGTATAGTGGAAATTCTCTTTAATAATTGGCAAGTTACCAAAAAAGAATCCGGCAAAGGTAAATAAAGTTACCCAGGCAAAACCACCAACAAAGTTAAATAAAATAAACTTTGAATAGTTCATTTTTCCAACACCTGCTACAAAAGGAGCAAAGGTTCTCACAATTGGCACAAAACGAGCCAGAATTATCGCTTTTCCACCATGCTTATCATAAAAATTTTGAGCTTTATATAAATATTCTCTTTTTAAGAACCTGTGATCACTTTCAAACACTTTTGGTCCTATAAAATGACCAATCCAATAGTTAACCGTATCTCCCAGTATTGCCGCAACTAATGTAAGGCTCCAGAGAACAAAAATATTCAAGGCTCCACCTGCTGACAAGGCTCCAGCTGCAAATAATAACGAATCGCCTGGCAAAAATGGGGTAACAACCAATCCAGTTTCCATGAATATTACAAAAAATAAAATTACGTAAGCTGCTATTCCGTATTGCTCGACAATCAAAAATAAATTTTTGTCGATATGAAGAATAAAATCTACAAAAAACTTAACAATTTGCATACAGAGATAATTTTAGCCGTTGGGATGGATATTTAGCAAGACTTAATATGGTAAAAAAGATTACATCTTGCGGATTAGGCCTACCATTTTCCCTTGAATGACAACATCCTTAACAAAGATTGGTGCCATAGTTGAATTTGCTGGCTCAAGCCTTACTCTGGTTGCTTCTTTAAAGAATCTTTTAAGAGTAGCAAAGCCATTTTCGAGCATTGCTACGACAATTTCCCCGTTTTTGGCTTTGTCAGTTTGTTCAACAATTACGAAATCTCCATCAGTAATGTGATCTTCAATCATCGAGTCTCCTCGCACTTGGAGAACATAGACTCTTTTTTGACCTGAAATGAAAGCTGGAGGGACGTCCATTTTTGCGTTTGGATCAGTATGTGGCTCAAGTGCTTTGCCAGCAGCAATAAAACCAAGTATCGGTACAGTAATGAAAGCTGGATCATGCAACTCAGGACGTCTGTTTAATATTTCAATCGTTCTTGCTCGTCCACCTTTTCTTTTAATAAGGCCTTTTTCTTGCATTGTTTCAAGATGTTCGTGAACAGTTGCAAGAGAAGAAACTCCAATTGCATCAGCTATTTGACGAAGAGTTGGACCAGAGCCATATTTTTGAATAAACTGGTCAAGAAAGTCTAAAATCTGTTGTTGTTTTTTATAAATTACAGGTGCCATATATTTACCTAACACTCTACCTACATTACCCGAACTTGTCAATATCCTATATTAAATAGCCATTAAGTATACTGTTGCTTTCGTGGGTTGTTCGGATATAGTAGAATAGAGACATGAAGTTTGATATCAAATCCAGCTACATACCAATTTTAGATCAGCAAAAAGCAATTGATAAGCTTTCTGAGAATTTTTTGAAGGGAGAAAAATATCAAACACTTTTGGGAGTAACTGGCAGTGGTAAAACTTTTACTGCAGCCAATGTCATTCAAAAACTAAAAAAACCTGCTTTAATTATTTCACACAACAAAACACTGGCAGCCCAGCTTTATCAAGAAATGCGAGATTTTTTTCCCAACAATGCTGTTTCATATTTTGTTTCTTACTATGATTACTACCAACCAGAAGCCTACATTCCTTCAACCGATACTTATATTGAGAAGGATTCTGATATTAATGACTTAATTGATAGATTGCGTTTGGAGGCAACAACCAACATTTTGACTCGTAATGACACTATCGTTGTGGCTTCAGTTTCCTGTATTTATAACATTGGTTCTCCAAAAGAATATGGCAACTTTATTTTTGAGATGGCCACTGGCATGAGAATTGACCGAACCCAGATAATTGATCGCTTAATTAGTTTGCAATATGAGCGAAGCGATATAGGCTTCCATAGAAGCACTTTTAGAGTAAGAGGGGATGTCATTGATATCTTCATGGCTTACAAAGACCAAGTGGTAAGTATTGAACTTGATGGCCAGAAAATTTCTAAAATAACCCTCCAAAATCCAACATCTGGAGAGTTAATTGAGTCTTTAAGTAATTTCACCCTCTTTCCAGCTAAGCACAACATCACCGATCCAGCCAATAAAAAACATGTTTTTGAGAAAATTAGACAAGATTTGGCAAAGCAGGAAGCATTCTTAAAATCTCGTGGTAAAGACTTGGAAGCCCATCGTCTTCATCAGAAAGTTACCTATGATATTGAAATGATTGCCGAGGTTGGCTATATCAAAGGAATTGAAAATTATTCTCGGTATTTTGATGGCAGAAATCCTGGAGATCCACCTTTTAGTTTAGTTGACCATTTCAATTACAAGCATAGCAATGATTGGTTAGTGTTTGTCGATGAATCCCACATTACTTTTCCTCAAATCCGGGGTATGTATGCTGGAGATCAAGCCAGGAAACAGGTGTTAGTTGATTATGGTTTTAGACTTCCGTCGGCATTTGATAATCGCCCTTTAACTTTTGACGAATTTCAAAGAACGATTCCAGGTTTTATTGCTGTCTCGGCCACACCTTCTGAATTTGAACTTTCTATGTCTGGAAAAAATGTGGTGGAACAGCTTGTCCGTCCAACTGGAATTCCAGATCCAGAAGTAGAAGTAAGACCAGTTAAAACTCAAGTAACTGATGTTATGGTGGAAATTCAAAAGCGAGCTAAGTTGGGCCAAAGAACACTTGTAACCACCCTCACTAAAGTTACTGCTGAAGACTTGGCACAATATCTTTTAGATAAAGGTATCAAAGCTCATTACTTGCATTCAGATGTTAAAACACTCGACCGATCAAACATTTTAGATGAGTTAAGGCGGGGGGAATATGATGCTTTGATTGGGATTAATTTGTTGCGTGAAGGTTTGGATTTACCAGAAGTCTCGCTTGTGGCAATTTTAGATGCAGATAAAGAAGGATTTTTGCGTAGTGAAGTTGCTCTTATTCAAACTATGGGTAGAGCTGCACGGCACGTTGAAGGTAAGGTAATTTTGTATGCTGATCGAGTTACAAACTCGATGAAGCGGGCAATGGATGAAGTTAGTCGAAGAAGACAGCATCAAATAGAAATGAATAAAGAGATGGGTATTACACCAAAGTCTATCTCCAAAGCCATCCGCGAAAAAGTGGTCGATGTTGAAGTTTTACCACCAAGAATTTGGGATCCATTAGGTAAAGAAACCACTTATATGAGCCTTCCTCACATAGATGTTGACGCTTTGACACCGGCAGACACCAAGAAACTAGTCAAAAAATTGAAAACTGAAATGCGCTTTGCTGCGGAAGATTTGAATTTTGAATTAGCAGCCGAAATACGAGACAAAATTAAAGAGATTGAAAATTAAGGCGGGGATTCCATATGGAAAAAACAAACGAACAACACTATATAAAAGTCAGAGGGGCCAGACAACATAATTTGAAAAATGTTGATTTGGACATTCCCAAAAACAAGCTGGTAATATTTACCGGTGTATCAGGCAGTGGAAAAAGTTCTTTGGCTTTCGACACTATATATGCAGAAGGTCAAAGAAGATATGTTGAAAGTTTGTCGTCCTATGCTAGGCAATTTTTAGGAGTGATGCAAAAGCCAGATGTTGATTTTATTGAAGGCTTGTCACCAGCCATTTCAATTGACCAAAAGACAACTTCCCATAACCCCAGATCAACGGTGGGAACCGTAACCGAAATCTATGATTACTTAAGACTATTGTTTGCCAGAATTGGCCATCCACATTGTCCAGTCTGTGGCAGAGAAATTTCAAATCAAAGTATTGACCAAATTGTTGAAAATGCTCTTGCCTTAATTACTCAAAACATGAAGGCAAATGGTCAAGTAAGGTTTATGGTTTTGTCTCCAGTTGTAAAGGACCGAAAAGGCGAATTTACAGGTATTTTTGAAAACTTAAAATCAAAAGGCTACAAAAGAGTCAGGATTGATGGCTTAATTAAAGACATTTTGGATGACATAGTTTTAATCAAAACCAACAAACATACCATCGATGCCGTTGTTGATCGATTAACTGTTACCAAAAAAGAACTCAAGGATGAATCCCAATTGGCCCTTCTTAAAAAAAGACTGTCAGACTCTTTTGAACAAGCTCTCCATTTGTCTGATGGTTTGGCATTGCTCGTCTTAGTAAACGACAGTTCATTTGAATTTCCTGATATACCACGCGATACCCAAGATTGTTTGTTCTCAGAAAGATTTGCCTGTCCGGTGGACAATATAAGTTTGCCGGAAATAGAACCCAGAAGTTTTTCTTTTAATTCCCCACAAGGCGCATGTCCAACCTGTTTGGGACTGGGAAAGATCTTGAAAGTAAATGCCGAAACTGTGTTTTCAGAAGACTTGTCTATAAATGAGGGGGCAATACTTCCTTTTTCGACCATGTTTGAAAACGATACCTGGTATGGAAGACTTATAAAGACGGTCTGTGAGGAAAATAACATTCCTATGAACAGACCAGTCAGAAGCTTGACTCAGGAACAAAAAGACATAATTTTGCTGGGAACTGCAAACAGAGAATATAAAGTTTACGGAACCAACAGATTTGGCAGATCTACAACAATTTTAGAAACATACCCAGGTGTCGTTGTAGAACTAGAACGGAGACACACTTCAACTGAATCAGACTTTGTTAGAAGTGAAATCGAAAAATATATGCGCGAAATTGTCTGTGGAGAGTGCTTGGGTGCCAGACTTAAAAAAGAAGCTCTTGGTGTAACCATTGATGACAATCCCATTAGTGTGGTCGCGGCTTGGCCAATAGATAAAGCTTTGGATTGGATTTGCTCACTTTCTGCTTTAAACAAATTATCAAATCGCGAAAAGCAAATCGCCACCATGGTTTTAAACGAAATCACGACTCGCCTAACTTTCCTAAAATCTGTTGGTCTGGATTACCTGTCCCTTGATCGGCCTGCAGGATCTTTGGCTGGTGGGGAGGCTCAAAGAATACGACTTGCTTCACAAATTGGTTCTGGCCTAACAGGAGTCTTGTATGTTTTGGATGAACCAACAATTGGTTTGCATAGCAGGGACAACGACCGACTGATTGAAACTTTAAAGAAGTTGCGTGATTTGGGTAACACTGTTGTGGTAGTTGAGCATGATGAAGACATGATGAAGGCATCAGATTATATATTTGATTTTGGTCCAGGAGCTGGAAAACTGGGTGGGGAAGTAATTGCCCAAGGAACCTCTGAAGAAATTGTAAATAATAAAAACTCCATTACCGGACAATATTTGTCAGGAAAAAGAAAGGTACATTCGACAGTTCCAAGCATGCCACAACTAATAGATGAGGAAAAGTTCTTAGAAATAAAAGGTGTCAATCAATTTAACCTAAAAAATATTGATGTAAAAATACCTCTAAAAAAGTTTGTTGTTGTAACAGGAGTTTCTGGAAGTGGAAAGTCAACCTTAGTTGTTGACACTATTTATCACGCTGTTGCCTCAAAAATCAATCATTTTCATAAACAGGTTCCAGGAGAGTTCAAATCTATGGACGGCGTTACTAATTTGGACAAGGTAAGTTTAATTGATCAGTCACCAATTGGGCGAACTCCAAGAAGTAACCCAGCAACATATACCAAGATGTTTGATCATATTAGAATTGTCTTTGCAGCTACTCGTGAGGCAAAAGCCTCAGGTTATGGTCCAGGAAGATTTTCGTTCAATGTTAAAGGCGGTCGCTGTGAAGCGTGTGAAGGCCAGGGACAAATAAAAATAGAGATGCAGTTTATGCCAGACATTTGGGTTACGTGTGAAGTGTGTAAAGGCAAACGCTACAACAGTCACACCTTAGAAATTCTTTATCGAGGTAAAAACATTGCTGAAGTGTTGGATATGACGGTATCTGAAGCAAAAGAGTTTTTTCAAAACAACCCTGTAATTACTAGAAAGCTGGAAACTTTGGAAGATGTTGGTTTGGACTATATGGAGTTGGGACAGCCAGCGACAACTCTTTCTGGTGGAGAGGCGCAGCGTGTTAAATTGGCCACAGAATTGAGCAAAAAGCACACTGGTAAAACCATGTATATCTTGGATGAGCCAACAACTGGCTTGCATTTTGCAGACTTGCAAAAGCTTTTAAATGTCTTAAAAGTGCTAGTTTCATATGGAAATACTGTTTTAGTTATTGAACACAACATGGATATAGTCAGAAATGCCGATTGGATTATTGATTTGGGACCAGAAGGGGGAAATAAGGGTGGAGAAATAGTTGCTCAAGGAACACCTAAAGATATTGCCAACACTCCTAAATCTTATACAGGCAAGTACATATGAAAAAAGGTAAAATAAACAGCAATGAAATTTAAAAAACTACTGGTTTTTGTTTTTATTCTTTTTTTTAGTTTTCCAGCAAGTGTTTTTGGTCAACAGGAATTTACTAACAATATTGTCGTTTTCTACACAGTTTCTGACACGGGCTCGACAACAGTTACTTATAACATCTCTTTGGTCAACACTACTTCTGAGTATTATGCTGCTGGTTACGGTTTAACACTTGTTGGCACAAAGCCGCTTAACCCCAGAGCTTACCAAGCAGATCGTCAACTCTCCTTGGAAACTGAAACCAGTGATCAAAAAACTAATTTAAAAGTTAAGTTTGAAGATTCAGTGGTTGGAAAAGGAAATGCTCGCAATTTCTCAATTGTTTTTGAAGACAATACCATTGCCACAAAAACTGGAGAAGTTTGGGAAATAACCATTCCAAGATTATCTAGTGTTCAAGAATTTAATAACTACCAAGTAAAAATTGTCGTCCCAAAGTCCCTAGGAGAATTAGCCTATATTTCACCAGATAGCGGTAATACTGAATCTTACGCGGATAAAAATATTTACACCTTTGATAAACAGACAGTTTCAAAAACTGGCGTAACTGCTGCTTTTGGAAGGTTTCAAGTGTTCGAATTTGATATTACCTATCACTTGGAAAATCCGTTGAATAAAACGGGGGTTGTTGAGGTAGCAATTCCGCCAGATACTGCATATCAGAAAGTAAATTACAAATACATAACTCCTGAGCCCCAAACGGTTTCAATAGACAAAGATGGCAATTGGTTGGCTCTATACAAATTGAAACCTCGGGAACGAGTTGATATTCGAGCAGTTGGAGTAGTCCAGCTTTTTGCCGGTGCCAGATATAGTGTAAAACTCCCAAATGATATTCGCCAAGAAAATTTAAAGACCACAGATATGTGGCAAGTGAATAGCCCAATTGTTCAGAATGCAGCCAAAAACCTAAAAAATCCTCAGGATGTTTATAATTTTGTTGTTAATACACTTAACTATGACTACGAACGTGTAAAGCCAAACGTTGCCAGATTGGGAGCAGAGAAAGCTCTGGAAAATCCTCAAAATGCAATTTGTATGGAATTTACTGATACTTTTATTGTTTTGAGTCGTGCAATTGGGATACCAGCCCGAGAAATTAATGGTTACGCCTATACCGAAAGCCCTGAGATTCGTCCTTTGTCTTTAGTTGCAGATGTTCTGCATGCTTGGCCTGAGTATTGGGATGACCAAAGAAGCGTTTGGGTACCAGTTGATCCAACTTGGGGAGATACAACTGGCGGGGCTGATTATTTTTCTAAACTTGATTTGCGGCATTTTACTTTTGTAGCCCATGGAGTTGATCCTTACAAGCCGTATCCACCAGGTTCATACAAATTAGGAACTACTCCACAAAAGGATATTTTTGTTAATTTTGGAAAATTGCAAGAAAAAAGATCCAGCACACCACAAATAATTGCCAAGACAGTTTCAAAAATTCCAATCTTTGTTACTGACGTCGAAGCAATTATTAAAAACCCAGGGCCAACTTCAATCGAGAACCAGGAAGTAATTATCTATTTTGACAATAAAAAGGTTTTGACTCAAAAAATTGAAATTTTGCCACCATTTGCTTCGGTAACTGTCAAAGAACAAATTCCCTTTAGTCTTTTGGGGAGCAAAACTCCCAGCCAAATTGAGATAGCCTATGGTGGTCAAGCAATTACTCTGCCTACCCAAAAAACAACTGTTATAATAACAAATCTAGTAGTAATTCTAATTGCCATTTTTTCTCTTATTCTTTATCTATTTTTAAAAGCAAAAAAACATGAAGGATTTACCACACTTTTCGGTTTCAAAACAAAGTCTGATAAAAATCCCAAATAATCCTGGAATCTATATCTTTGGAGACGAAAATTTGCGTCCTATCTACATAGGCAAGGCAAAGTCACTCAAGGCAAGACTGTCTTCTTACTTCTTGCTAAATCTGCTACCTAAAACAAAAAGTATGCTAAAGGAAGCTAAGTTTATATCTTTTATTGAAGTTAATAATGAGTTTGAAGCCTTTTTACTTGAGGCTAATTTGGTAAGAAAGTACCTGCCCCATTACAATATTCAGTTAAAGGATGATAAAACACCACTTTATATTATAATTACCAAAGAGGAATTTCCAAGAATCATCACCGCCCGCAAAACTCAATTAGAGACAATAGTTGCAAAAAACATCTTTGGACCTTTTCTGTCTGGATTAGTAGTTAGAAAAGTGCTTTCAAGGCTCAGGAAAATTTTCCCCTATAGCAATCATAAATTGGGAAGGCGAGCTTGCATTTATAATCAAATTGGCTTATGCGATCCCTGTCCTAATGAAATAAATAAAATTGAAGATCAAATGACCAGGAAAGAATTAACAATCAAATACTTAAGCAATATTAATAGAATTACAAAGATTCTCTCTGGAAATATCGCACCACTCAAAAAAGAGTTAGAGCGAGAAATGAACAAAGCTGCAAAGTTGCAAGACTTTGAAGGCGCCAGACAAGTACATAATCAAATCCTCCAACTTGATTACATAACCACCCAAAGACAGGATTCCAGTTCCTATATTCAAAATCCAAGCTTGGTCGAGGACTTACGGGAAAGAGAATTGGTAGCAGTAAAGCAGATGTTGGAAAAGTATTTTAATATCACAAAACTAATTAGAATTGAATGTTTTGATATTGCCCATTTAGCAGGATCCTTTCCAACAGGTTCAATGGTTACTTTCGTTGGTGGAGAACCAGACAAAAGATTTTATCGACATTTTAATGTCAAAACAAAATTAGGCGGAGACACTGATAGATTAGCTGAAATCTTGACCAGAAGAACAAAAAGATTTGCCGATTGGGGAGTACCAGATTTAATCATAATTGATGGTGGAAAACCACAAATTTCGGCAGTTAGTAAAATTATGCCTAAAAATATTCCCGTTGTTGGAATCGCAAAACGATTTGAAACCTTAGTTGTTGAACAAGATGGTAAATTTATAGAAGAAAGGCTAAAACCACCTGCTCTATATCTTTTTCAAAGACTCAGGGATGAATCCCACAGATTTTCAAGAAGATTACACCATAAACAAATATCTAAATTATTTAATACCTAAAAATGTTTATTGACAAGTATTGGTAAAACTAATCATACTTAATTGTAAGTACATATGAAGAATATATTTAGAAGCATTTTAATTGAGACCATTGTTCTATATCTTGTTTCTCAAGCAACCTCAGGTCTATTTTTTGAAGGGGGAGTCAAAGATGTCTTAATAACTGGTGTCTGTTTGGCATTGGCCACACTTTTGGTAAGACCGATTGTAAATGTACTCCTGCTGCCTATTAACCTTATTACCTTTGGACTTTTCAAATGGCTAAGCAATGCTCTAGTGCTTTATTTAGTTGATGTGGTTCTTAATCAATTTAGAGTTGGAAATTTTGCTTTTGCGGGCTTTGCGAACGAGTGGATAACGGTTCCTATGTACACTACCAACAGCTTGATTTTGTCTTACATACTCTTTTCATTTGTAATATTTTTCATCTCCAGCATTTTCTATTGGTTTGTCAAGTAATATTTAGGGTATAATAGTTCCAGAAAGAGCAAGAAAATATGAGAGATGTAATTTTAATACTACAAGTTATTTTAGGTATAGTTTTGACTGTTGTGATCTTAGTTCAGGTAAAAGGAACTGGTTTTGGAAGGGTTTGGGGAGCAAGTTCAACATCATTTACCAGGCGTGGTCTTGAAAAACTGGTCTTTAAAGCTACTTTTGTCCTCACTTTTGTTTTTATCGTAATTTCAGTACTACTTTTAATCATTTAAGACGTATTAAATAATGTTAAAGTTAAGATACTATATCAGGCTATTGCGAGCTTTTATTCAAAGATTTAAAGCCTTATTGGTCATTGGTATACTTTTGGGTTTTGTTTTCTTCTTGTCGTTAAACTTTATTTTTCCTTTGTTTTTTGCCACTACCACCCAAAGGATTGGATATGCTGGCAGATTCACAACCAACACGCTTCCAAATCCAATTCAGGAACTAATAAGTGATGGTTTGGTAATAGTTCAAGCAGATGGATCTATCCAACCAAACTTGGCTAGCAGTTGGGAATTTAAAGATGGCGGTGAAACTTGGATATTTCATCTTGATCCAAACAAACAATGGCAAGATGGAAAGAAAGTTACTTCTCAAAGCTTAACTTACAGCTTTAATGATGTCATAATTGAGACGCCGGACAGCCAAACTATTGTTTTCCGTTTGAAAGAAAAGTTTTCTCCCTTTCCTTCAGTTGTCTCAATACCTATATTTAAAAAGGGAACCTTGATTGGAACTGATCAATGGAAAGTTAGCAAACTCTCCCTAGTAGGAGATTTGATTGAGTACATTGTCTTGACTGACAAACAAGGAAATAAAAAAATAATTAAGTTTTATCCAAGTGAAGAAAGAGCTAAGACCGCCTTTAAACTTGGTGAGATAGACCAAATCAGAGACATGTTGGATCCAACGCCACTTAAAGATTGGGAAACAGTTACGGTTGACGAAAATATTACTTTAAACCGTTACGTAGCCGTGTTTTTCAATACTCAAGATCCTGTTTTTGATAAAAACAAATCTTTAAGACAGGCACTTTCATATGCTATTGATAAAGACAGTTTAAGTCCCAACCGGGCACTTGGCCCAATAAGCCCTGATTCCTGGACCTTTAATCCTCAAATTAAAGATTATTCTTTTGATACTGACCGAGCTAAACAGCTTTTAACTGATATTCCAAAGGCACAAAGAGAAAATCTAGCAATTAAATTAACTACAACCTCAAATTTAAGAGCTGATGCAGAAAGAATAGCTAAAAATTGGAACGCTATTGGCATAAAAACAACGGTCAGTTTGTCTTCTGGAATCCCCAGTGAATATCAAGCGTTCCTGGCAATCTATGACAGTCCATTTGATCCCGATCAATATGTTACTTGGCACTCAAGTCAACAGGAAACAAACATCTCCAAATATTCAGACCCAAGAATTGATAAGCTTTTAGAGGACGGCAGGCTGGAAACAAATACCAATCAAAGAAAGGTAATTTACTTCGATTTTCAAAGATTTCTGCTTGAGGATGCACCCGCTGCTTTTCTATATCATCCAATTTCGTATACAATTACTAGGAAATGATCTTTATTGTAATCGCTTCAATTGTTGGTCTTCTGTTTTGGATTGTCTTCAAACTTACAATTGGATCAATTGAAGGCTTAGGCTTTAACTTAAACAGGTTTTATCCCTTCAACTTAATAATAAAACGACCAACCCTGTGGTCAACACTTTTTTATCTTCTGGTTATTGGGATACTTACTTTCGGGGTATTAATACTGTCAAACAGACAGTTTTGGGGCAAACTCTTCTAAACTTTACTTTCTAGGTGCTCGATATTTATTGAGTTCTGCTGCTGTACCTTCTGGGTGTCTGATTGCATCCAGTTCCAAGTCTATAGCTGCTGTTATATTGTGCCGTGCCACTTTTCTTTCTTTATCTCCGCGGTCGTATTTAGCAAACAATTCTCGTGTTCTGGCAAGACACTCTGCCTCAATAGTAGGGCCAAAATCTGATTCCATAGCTGGTATATTATAGTAATTTTCCAACTAGTCAAGGATCATTTTCTTACAAATCTATAACAGAATTTGCATATAATTCTCTATTAGAATATGCCACAAAAAATAAAAAAACTTAATAGAAGTGCTCTAAGATTGGCGAAGGTTATGCCTATTGACAAAATGTACCAATCGATCGTAAAAGAGGCCAAAGAACTCTTTGGAGCAGTAAATGGATCTATTTATTTGGAAATAGAGGGAAGTCTAAGGAGAGTCTATACTACTATTGCCGTTAAAGAGAGAGTGTTTGTTAGAGATGAATGCCCTACAAGAAAGTCGTTTGATGATAAAGATATTGAAATTATTCCTGTATCTGAGTTTTTGAAAAATCATCCCAATTATGACTTCAAAGAGGTAACCCACTTCGTTTCAATTCCGCTTGTATCTAATAATATTAGCATTGCTCTGCTTTATCTACAATTCAAACATCCTAAAAACTTTACAGAATTAGATATTGAAATGATGAAAGCATTCGCAAATGTAGCTAGTCTAAGAATTAGAAATTTCATTCTTCACGACAATCTTGGGAATACTCTGGAAATTAGAGATTTATTTATTTCACTCGCAATTCATGAATTAAGTACCCCTATTACCACTCTATCTGGATATATCAATCTAGCCAAGAAGAGCAACTCAAAAAGTTATTTTGATTCAATAGATATACAACTTGAGAGAATACTTAAAATTATGAAAAGTTTGGAAAGGTTTCACCAACTAAAAAAGGTGGGTACAGTTAAACATAAAAAATTTAGCCTAGGACAAGCAATATCAAGAGCCACAGTTAATTTTCGTTCAAGATTTCCATGCTATCGACTAATTATTGAAGAAGAATTTACTATTCCTGAAATTCACATAAAGGGGGATTTGTATAAAATAACCCAGGTTCTTATTCATATTTTTGAAAATGCTGCAAAATTTTCAAAAGACATTACGCCAATTGTTGTGCAAATCAAAAAAGACCTTAAACAAGTTAATATTGTTGTTTGCGACAAAGGGCAGGGAATACCAAAAATCGATATTAAGAAAGTAATGAACGGACACTACAAGGCGGGAGGTCATACTCAACAAGGTATGGGTTTGGGGTTATATCTAAACAAAATAATAGTAGAATCACACGGAGGAAAAATTAATATGAAATCTAAACTTGGTCAAGGTACTAAAGTAATAATTACTCTACCAACTATTGAAAAATAATGCCTGGGGGTGGCTTAGGAGGATCGAACTCCCGGCCTATTCTTCCACAGAGAATCGCTCTACCACTGAGCTAAAGCCACCAAGTAGGTCTATTATATCTTAAATGGCTTGAGGATAAAACGTTGAAGAACGGGATCTTTATTTTTGAACGGGTAAGCAAAGCTTGGCACCCTCCTCGTTTCACTCGGAGCGGGTAGAGGGAGTCGAACCCTCATCATCACTTTGGAAAAGTGAGATAATAGCCGCTATACGATACCCGCTTGTGTCGGAGTGGCGGGATTCGAACCCACGGCCTCTGCGTCCCAAACGCAGCGCTCTACCAACTGAGCCACACTCCGATATGTGCCGGGGGCGGGATTCGAACCCGCACAGGCGTTAACCTACACGCTCTTAAGGCGTGCGTGTCTACCATTCCACCACCTCGGCATATTTTTTAAAGTACGCTCATATTATATATTCTTTTCTGTAATGAGACTAGGTTCAACCTGAGATTTATTTTTTCAGGCAATTTTCAATGAAAGCCGAAAATATCGGGTGGGGAGTAAGTGGCCTACTTATGTATTCAGGGTGAAATTGAGTCCCAACAAAAAATGGGTGGTCTTTAAGTTCTATCGCTTCAACTAACTTTCCATCTGGAGAAACACCAGAAATTACAAACCCCGCCTTTTCAAACATATCTTTGTAATTGTTATTAAATTCATACCTATGTCTGTGGCGTTCAAAAATAATATTTTTATTACCTATTTCTGTTTTTACATTTGGATTCGGTTCGTGCCAAGGAGTGTTTTTTGCTTTTCCATATTTATCATATGCTTTGGCTAAGACGGTTCCTTTTTTAAGTAAACATGGCCAAGCACCAAGCCTAATAGTTCCACCATACTGTTTTTTAGCTAAATACTCTAACTGGTCATCCATAACGTGGATTACTTTGTTTTTACTATTTGGATCAGCTTCTTGAGTATTGGCATCTTTTAACCCCAATACATTTCTAGCAAATTCAATTGTAGCCATTTGCATACCAAAGCAAAGCCCTAAATAGGGAATTTTGTTTTCGCGGGCAAATCTGATGGCTTTTATTTTTCCTTCAACTCCTCTTTTTCCCCACCCTTGAGGAACAACTATTCCATCCATATCTTTTAAAATCTCTGGCATGTTTTTTTCTTGAGATTCACTGTCAATCCAGTGGAACTCTGGTTTACACCCCTGACTCCAACATGAATGCAACAGAGCTTCAATAACTGAAACATACGAATCTGCTAATTGATAATCTCCAGTGGCAAAATATTTTCCCACCATGGCAATTTTTACAGACTTCAAATTGTTGTTTGTCACTGTCTTAACCATTTTCTGCCAGTTTTTAATATTAGTGTGTTTGCCAGTTTTAAGTCCCAACAACTTCAAACAAGTTGAGGCCATATGGTGGCCTTGCTTATGGAACATCAAGGGAGCTTTATAAATAGTGTCTAAATTTGGAGCACTAAAAACCTGATCTGCATTAATGTTACAAAACATGGCCAATTTATCAATTCTTTTTTGATCAATTTCTTTTTCGCTTCTGGCTATGATGATATCTGGCTGAATACCCATACCATTTAATATGTGAACCGAGGCTTGTGCAGGCTTACTTTTTAGTTCTCCAATATGAGCCAAGAAAGGCAGATAAGTAACATGAACTTGCAAAACATCTTTGGGGTTCTTTAATCTTAGAATTCTTGAAGCTTCAAAGAAGATACCATTTTTATATTCGCCAACTGTCCCTCCAAATTCAATGATAACAATATCAGCTTTATTTACCTGTCCAGCCAATTTAATTCTTCTGATTATTTCATCAGTTACATGGGGAATCATGTCTACTGTTTCACCACCATATTCCAAAGCTCTTTCTTTTCTTAATATCTCCTGATAGATTTGACCTGCAGTTACATAGTTTTCACGGTGTAAGTTTTTGTGAATAAAGCGTTCATAGTGACCCAAATCTTCATCTGTTTCAATACCATCATGGGTGACAAACACTTCTCCATGTTCTTGGGGACGAAGAGTACCTGCATCAATATTAAAATACATATCCATTTTAATTGGAGTTACTTTATATCCTCTTGATTGAAGCAAGAAAGAGAGGGCTGCGGTAGTGACTCCTTTACCAAGTCCACTTATCACTCCACCTGAAACAAAAATATACTTCACTACGGAACTATTTGTAGCATATTGTATACTGTAGTTGTCAACTATCAAATGGACAAATATACAATTTTCATTGATGAGTCTGGAACTGCAACAATAGGAAACCCTAAAACTTCACCCTACTTCACTGTTTGTGGTTTTGTTTCTAGCCAAAAAACCAGTACTAAGTTAAAAGAAAGTCTTAATGCTCTCAAATTTAAATATTTCAAAAACAAATCTTACATATTACACAACACTGAAATAAGACGAGATTTAAAATATCGTAAGAGGAGCATTTCTGATTTCGCTAAAGATTTGAATTTACTCCTACGGCAACATAACTTCTTCTTACTGTTTGTAATTGTCGACAAGAACAAAGCTCTGGAGTGGTCATGGAAAACCCAAACGGTATATAGAAAGTCTTATAAAGAAATAATCGGCAATCTAGTGAAATTCTTAATTGCCAAAGATGTTGTTGGTAGTATTTGTTCAGAAGCAAGTTCAATTCAACAAGATCTTTTTATATATCAAGCTTTTGTCCATTATGTAGCCAACGGTATTGATGAATTATCCATATCCTACAAAGAAGTTAAAGAACATTTGACCTCCTTAAGTTTTGTAACAAAATTAAACAATGATGCCGAGGAACAAATAGCAGATTTGTTTGGCAGTATTGGTAGAACTTATATTGAACTCCAAGAAGGAAAAAGATCACTTGAAAACCTTGATCCGATCGAGCAGGTTTTAATTGCTTCACTAGAAAAGAATATGTTCAATGGATTAAAGGCGAAGATCGAAAGAAAAAAGCAGCTTTACAACAAAATAGTCCCAATGGTCATATTGCCTCAAACGCAAAAAACTGGCTAGCGGCCGTTGGGCTCACTTACCAGTTTTTCTTGGCTTGATTATACCCCGTGTGGGAGGTTTTTTCAAGATTCAATGCTGTGCGCCCAGAGGGACTTGAACCCCCAACCTCTTCGTCCGAAGCGAAGCGCTCTATCCAGTTGAGCCATGGGCGCCTACTCTCGTATTATACAAGCCTTGTTGCATTTTTGAAAACTTGGGATTAAAATTCCTTCACTATGGCACGGGACAGAATAAATGAATTAATAATTCCCAAAAGGATTGGGGAAATAGACTTTGTACCTGTAGGAAGTAATCACGATACAGAAGGTGAAGCTAATGGAGGGTTGAAATGGCTTCATAATTTCATCGATTCCAGAGCAAGTCTTTTACGAGGTATTGACCCTCAGTTTCCAGAACTTCCAGGGATACCAGCTTATGAAATTTTCAAGAAATTACAAGAGGATAGATTGTGTAAGAATCCCTATTTGGTAGTTTTTACCAATAAAAGTTTCCCAGATCGAAAAGAATCCCCATCAACATTTCCTGCTAGCGGTTTATTATTAAATCCAACCGGTGGTGTTGATGGTCTAGCATTAACACAACAAATACTAAGCCAAACCAATCCCCAAGCAAAAGAGAAAGACCAAGATTCCGTGGAGTTTGGAATTGTTGCCCAGTTAAATATAAAAGATTATTGGATAGATGATAGAAAAACATTTCTGATGATTTCTACAAACGGCAAGCGACTCAATGTAAAAATCCTTAATAGTAGTTCAGTCAGGATTTATAACGAATGGCGAAAAAAATCTAAAACAGTTGACGTTTCAAGAGAACATCCATCAAGAGTGATTGTCTACATCCCACAACTCCTTAGAAGAACTATTGTCAAAGACAATGATAACAAAATAAATGAAGTTGAAAGATCAATAGCAACCCTTGGAATAGGAAATAATCACTTAGTCAGTCTTGCTAACCAGAAATTACTCCGATAGTCAGTTTAATCTTCATAAAGTATAATTGGCCCTAGATTATGTCAACAATTGCAGAACAAATTGAAGAGATTGAAAAAGAGATACGGGAAACACCATATCATAAAGGGACCGAGCATCACATCGGAATGATGCGAGCCAAGCTTTCAAAGCTTAAAGATAAAGAACTTGAGAAGTCTTCAAAAAAAGGTGGAGGCGGGGGAGGATATGCTGTTAAAAAACAAGGAGATGCCACGATAGTTTTAGTTGGTCCTCCATCGGCTGGTAAATCAACCTTAATTAACAATTTAACCAATGCTCAATCGAAAGTTGCTCCATATGCCTTTACAACCGTTACTGTTATCCCTGGTATGTTTGTATACAACGACGCCAGGATTCAGATTCTGGATGTTCCAGGACTCATTGAAGGGGCAGAAGAGGGTAAGGGAAGGGGAAAGGAAGTCTTATCTGTGGTTAGGGGAGCTAATTTAGCAGTTTTAATTAGTGATATCTACAGACCGGCCGCAATAGAGAGAATTGTTGCTACTTTGGAAAGAAATGGAATTCGCATAAATAAACTTCCACCTGCAATACAAGTAGAAAAGAGGATGGCAGGAGGAGTAATCATTCACTCCAACATTAAACAGGAGTTGGATAAACAAACAATCAAAGATGTTGCTTCGGAATTTGGAGTTAAAAACGCAGAAATAACTATTCGTGAATGTTTAACAATGGACAGACTTATGGACGCTTTCTCAAGTAATAGAGTATATATTCCTGCAATTAAAGTTTTGAATAAAGCCGATGAGGTCAACAGTGAAACTTGTGTGAAAAACAAGAACAGTTTTTACTCACTGTCTAACGAAGAAAAGAAACAATATTTACTCATCAGTGTTGAAAAGGGGATTGGCATGCAAAAGTTTAGAGATAGAATCATGGAACATTTAGGACTAGTGAAAGTATATTTGGTTAGACAATTGGAAGAACCAAATTTTGATAACCCCATGGTAATGAAAAATGGTAACACTATTTTAGATTTAGCACACCAGATTGGATCAGAATTTTTGGAAAATAAAAAAGCAGCCAAGATTTGGGGCACAGGTGCTAAATTTGCAGGCCAGGAAGTTTCTTTTGAAACAAAACTTCAAGAAGGCATGCAAATAAGGTTTGTTTAGATGTTTGTCATGGCAGTGGTTGAGTCTTGAATTCTCGGTCTGCATCATATACATAATTATTGTTGTGTGACATTACTTCAAAATGATAAAGCGTATCTGGTGTCAAATCGGTTAATACAAATTCGTGATGTGTGACCCGCTCTTCTGATTGCCTATCCATACTGTATGTTCTATCTGTACCATAATTTACTTTGCCATTTGCTGGGTGATTGGTTTTCCAAGTAATTTTTACAGACGTTGGTGATATTGGCTCAACAGTTACATCAGTAATAAAGGTTGGTTCAGAAATAAACTTATAACCAATATTGACAATCGCATAGCCAGCTGACTGAGAAATATTCTGAATGCTTTCACCCAAATCAAAGGCAATGTCTGAGATGTCGGTTGTTATGGCTTTACTTATGTTGTTAATGGCATTGTTTGCAATAGTACTAACTTGATTAGCAAAAGCTAGAGCGCCAGTGTGTACTTTGTCAAAAAAGGAAGGTGGCTGGAGAATACACATCATTTCACCGATATCTACTGTTGGTAATTCTATTTGACACTGTCTTGGAATCAAAACTATATTGTTCGGCGTGCTTTCAGTAATAATTTTAGTTTGGGGAATTTCATAGATTGCAAGTGAACTGACTACGTTTAGTGTCAAACTAACTTCATCCGAAGTATTATCAGCATTATCCTTGCCTAAAAATGTTATTTTGTATTTTCCAACTTTTAATGGTTCTTTTTGACTGTAGTTAAAGAAAGAGTATTATTGCATTTCTGTTTTGTATTATCAGTTATTTCTGTGTCGTCGCAAAACCAATAAGTTTTGTCTACATAAACAGTATAGTATGTGTGAAGTACATAGTCCGCTCCTACTTGCTTTTCAATCTTTACTACTACTTGTTTTGGGCCAGATGCAACTTTAGGACCGTAATCATCTTGAGATCTGGTGGTATCTTCACCTGACAATTGATCAATCAGCTTACCGGTTATGGAGGGAATTATATTTGTTGTGATTACGTTGTTTGAAGAAAGAACATAATCATCAAACTGTGACACTGAAAGTTGCGGCTTTGTGGTATCAACAAAAAGAGTTCTGGAAGTTTCACCCGTTATACCATTTGCATCTGTGACCTTAACTTTCCAATTAACTTTCTTCTCTTGCCTTACCATCATTTTCTAAGCCACCCCAATCACTATGAGATTTTGTTACAAGTGAAATAAAGTCATTGGTGGTGTCAGTATCTGAAAAGTTGTCATAAAAAACGTCATATTTATGAGTACTATAAGTTTGAGTTCCGGTTATTGGAATATCGGTAAGAGTAAAATCGCCATTATTTTGATTTATTCCCAAAGAAGGGCTGTCAATGGTTAAATCATAATCACTATCCCCAACAGCTTTTTTCCATTTAAAAATTGGCCTTAATGTGTTTGTGTAGGAATTAATCCCAGGCGATTCCAAATCAACCGTTGGAGTAGAGGAGCTGCCAGTAAAGGCCAGTGATATGTCCTCAAATGTTGGAGTAGAAAGTCCATCGGTATTTGTAAGCGTTAGTTGATATTGAACATATCTATGGTTGTCAGTTACACAACTATTGGAAGAGATATCATTACCACTTGTGATTGCACTACATGAGGAAAAATCACTTGCCCCAGTCATTGTGGAAGAATTGCTGGTTCTTACTTTTACCGATATTGAAGTATTAGCGGGGGTTGTTTGGCTGTAAGTTAAATTTCCCCAAGAAACTAAAGAGGTATATTCAGTATCAAATATTGAAGAGGTTAATGTACCAGGAGATAGTAATGAATATGCTTCTTGTGAGCCAAAAGTATTAAAGGTATCTGATTCTGATTTATATTCTGCAGCATTCCAACCTGCAGATCTGACACTATTAGAAACTTTAACTTCATCAACAGACCCAACCAGAAACAAATTGGCTACAACATTTCTCCCAATTTGGCTGGCTGTAGTTTCTGTTGTGTTAACGGCAACATTACTTCCCGCTTGCTGAACTAAGGTTTTTTCGACACCGTTTATATACATTTTATGATCCATTACGTTTGCACCATTAAACGTTATAGCAACCTTATACCAACCAGAGGCTGGCGTACTCGATGTCCCTCCAGCCCCTCCATTTACGGCAGCTACCACATACCCACCCGTACGAATACCAAGTTCATATCTATGACTTGTTGTCTCCGTCCCATAAGAAAATATTGATTGGGTACCATAGGAAGGAATATTTATCCAAGCAGAAACACTTCTCGCTTGTGCAGCAAATGGAAAGGTAACAGTGTTGTTTGCAATATAGTCTCCACCATCAAATGTTTGAGCATTACCAATGGCGCCAGAAGTGGTTACAGTAGGTACCGAGGAAGCTGTACCAGCGCCACCCTGACCATGGTTTACATTTGCTGTCGAGTCTTTATATTCACCAAGAGTCCCAGCTCCAGTTTCCTTTAAATGCCACACGGATTTAAAGTTATTATCCCAAACGCTTGATGCATTCTGAGCATCAGCTACTCCAGAATTTCCGTAGTACATGTAGATATAGTCAGTATTTGAGGAAGCATCAATTTGGGGTACTTTCACCCACACATACGAATTTGCTGTCTCATCCCATTTTTCTATTTCATATGAAAGTAGTGTGCTTCCATCAGAATCAGTGAAACGAATGTCTTCTCCATTGTTTTGAGTGTTTGCATAATCTACACGAGTTGAATCCAATTTCACTAAAACTGGAAAATTAGTCAAATTTTCAGCTTGAGCTGAATTATCAAAAGTAATTTTCCTTCTGTAACCCCATGATGCATCGTACCAGCCACTTGTAGCCGCAAGTGTTACTTGCCCAGGTGTTGAAGTGATAACTGATGAAGAAGTAGAAAATTTATTAGTAGTTGACCAACTTGTTTGACCATCTCCCCCAGACCAATCAGTTTGGCTCCAAGGTGAAGAAGCAGCAAAAATAAAAACGGGAAAACTTACTAAAAGTTGAGAGAAAAGTAACAAAAAAATTAAAAGTACACTAAAAATTTTTCTTGGCATATCCCTTGATATCATTGAAGCAGTTTCAAGCACAAAATGCAACAAACTATCACTTTCATAAGCAAAGTGACCCAGGGAGGAATCGAACCTCCAACCTCTTCCTTAGAAGGGAATTGCTCTATCCGTTGAGCTACTGGATCAT
>JBBTWO010000070.1:0-3605 GCA_038062745.1 Patescibacteria group bacterium
TTCATATAACCTAACTTGAAACCACCAGCGTCAGCTGGTGGAGGAAGTATTCCCTAAATCTTCTCCCGTTGGAATATAATAAGCTGAATGAAGTTCAGAAAGCAATCAAACTGCATATACTTTTGTCAGTACCATATTGTTCTTTCGACCAAATTCAGAAAAGAATTGTTTGCACCTCCTGGTGTGTTTGCCTACTTAAAAGAAATACTCGAGAGAGTAAAAGAGTATTACCCTGAAATTGATATCTTAGAAGTAAATCATGACAAAGATCATATCCATATGCTTGTTTCCATTCCACCAAAACTCTCTGTTGGGAAAGTTGTTGGAATCATTAAGGCAAATACATCCAGGATTATGAAAGACAAATTTTCCTTTCTCAAAAAGGCATATTGGGGAACTAATGCAATTTGGTCGGAAGGATATTTTGTTTCAACTGTTGGAATTAATGAACAACAAATACAAGACTATATTCAAAAACAAGGTATAGAAGATTTAGGGCAAGCAGAGCTTGAACTCAAGTAAACCGGCTGTGTAAGCTGCCGGTATTTCGTTTTAAGAAAATTGTATCGAAGATAGCTTATTCTATCGACAAAATTTTGTCTTTCAGAAACTACTTGACCAAATTTTGCCTTGCTTGATTTTTGACGATATTGCTCAAAAAGAGCTGGAGTTACAGTTCCTAAATCGGCAAGTGCGCTAAATATATCTGTTTGAGTTTTGGGTAATTTTAGATCAAGGCTTCCAATTTCTGTTATTGTGTCAACAACTGTTTCAAACTGATGGGGGAAATCTAAAAGAAGTTGTCTTAAAAAAGGTATATTGTCATGATCAGCCAAATAAAAATCTACATTACTTGTTAAATATCCTTCTTGCATTACTTTACGAGACAAATATATAAACATTTTGTCAGACACTGAAGCAAGTATCTTTTTTGCTTGATCACTTCCTCGCTCGACGTCCATTTGCATAAGCCCTTTAAATAGCCAAATTGTTTCTGGTGGAGGTGGTGTAGGTAAACCTTCTGTGTCTCTTGTTGATTGAAAATTTTTAATTACTTCATGTACTACACCATTTAGTCTTTTTCTTGCCTGTTCAGTTCCGATATTGGTTAAGCTTTCAGTTAAAAGTTGGAGAGAGCGCATTCTTGTTGCGGGTTGAGTATCTGCCCACTTTCCTTTTCTGTTAATAATATTTCTAATCTCTTTTTCTAAGCCATCAATTGATAAAGTTCCACCTAATTCTGTGTGTCCAGCTTTAATTAATAATGGAGCAATTATTTGTTTGTGTTGTCCAAATCTGCCTGATATGTCATCGTCTAAATTAACAGCGGTTCCAGTAATCGAGAGGGCTCGAACTAAATCTCGATCATTAGTTTCAATAGCATGTTTTAATAATTGTTCTCTATCAGAACTAGTCACATGACTAGTATCTAGTCTATCCATGGCAATTAATCTTGCAAGTGGAGCTAAGCTTCCTGGAGTGGAGAAATCTACATTTGCCTCATCGAGAATTTGTCTTCCTTGTCCCACATAATCTGAAACATCCTTACCAACTGCTTTTCCAGCTTGTGCAACCAATAAATATTCGTCTGCTGTCTGAATAGGAAATACTTCTAAAAATGTATCTGCATTGAAAATAATTTGCTCTCTATCCTTCCATATATTTCGAGCTTCTTCAGGTGTAAGTTGCTGACCTCGCCAAATTTCCTCAACAACGTTTAAATCGTGTTGCTGTTGTCTATAATAATTCTTTTCTACATCTGATAAATCATCCAATCCAACGTTTATTCCAGCTTCAATTGCAGTGTAAGCACTACCAAAATCCAAACTTCTTTTTCTAAAGTCTACAAGATGAATAGCTAGATTTTCTTGACTAGCAGAAAGCCCGTTTCCTTCTTGTGATATCTCAGTCATAAGGTAAACCCTCCAATAGTTTCCATGCAAGATTCATTTTTAGTTTAGGTTGGTGATGTTTAATCATGCCAAAATATGAAGCATTATTTGTAAGATCCATCCTTTTGAATATTCTTTTCTTATTTCTTTTTGATACAAATCTTTGTCCTGGAAAAACTTGTACACCTAAAAATTTAATTCCACTTTTTACTCGGAAAATCTCTTCAATCTTCCCATGTAGAGTTAATTTAAGAGTATTAGTAACAAAATCGGTAACTTTTTCACATATTGCCTCAAGTTCCTCACGATTTTTCCCGAAAACTAAAAAATCATCTCCGTAACGCATATAACCTAAATGTTTAATTTTGTGTTGCATAAAAAAGTCTAACTCATTCATATAAATATTTGCAAAAATCTGACTTGTCAGGTTACCTATTGGCATACCTTTACCTTTTTGGGTTCCTGTATAGCAATAAACAACTTCTTTTATTAGTTCTATTGTATCTCTTTCTTTTACTTTGCGCTCTATATATTTAATTAAATTATCTTGATCAACACTTTGAAAAAACTTAACAACATCCGCTTTCCAGAAAAAATATTTGCGATGTCTATCTGCAAAATACTGACATCTTTTTATTGCCTGAATTAATCCTTTGTTTTTTCTGCATGACCACGCGTCATAAATGAAACTTTTATCAAAAATTTCAACTAAATATTCATATATTAATCTATGAACTATCCTATCTCTGATGGCTGCAACTTCAATCTTTCTTTTCTTGTTGTCAAAAACCATAAATGAATAATAGTTGCCGTGCTTATATGTTTTTGAAGTTAAGTCTAAACTTAACTTTTCCAGCTCTCTTTCTAAATAATATGCAAAGTAGTCTATTGCTCTACTTTTTCTTTTGCCTTTATGAAAATTTAACCAAATTTTGCGTAAATTTGGTACACTACAGTCGATGGAAATTTTACCTGTCATAAATCGAATTTACGAATTATACAAAGAAATTGTAGTCTTTAACGCAAATCTTCCTAAAAAATGGCGTTATGGACTTGGGCTAAGTATGGAAAATACAATTCTTGATCTTGTTTCAAATTGTGTTATGGCTAAAAATGCTCCCAAAAGCTTGAAAGCTGCATATCTTATAAAAGCAACAAGTTTGCAAGAAGTTACAGTTTTGAAATTACGGTTATATCTAGACTTAGAAGTTGTAAACGAAACAAGGATCTTCCAACTCCAAGCAAAACTTTCCGAAATCGGCAGAATGCTTGGTGGTTGGTTAAAATCCACTACTACTTAAATTATATTTCTACACCGCAACTCGTATTCCATAGTTGTCATTCACATTCCTGGGGTTGTTAGCATTCAGGTTGAACTGGTGATTGTTACGATTCCAGTTCACGAGCGGAAACCCGCAAACCATTAAAAGCACTAATTGATATCTCAGTCAAAATGTCGCAACTTTCTGACCTATTACTTCTAAGCACACAATTAGTCGCTTTCGTGAATAAATATAATTAGTTTGCAAACATTTCTATTCAACTTAAAATTGACTAGAACTTTCCTGTCAGCAAAGGTCGGCAGCTTGTCTTTGTTAAAAACAAGTACTATTCGCCGACAAAAGTTATTTTATTAAAAATTCTTTAAAAATCAATACGTTCCATAAGGATAGCCTCATCAAAAACCGTTGAAAGGATTTACCTTGTGGATTA
>JBBTWO010000071.1:0-2247 GCA_038062745.1 Patescibacteria group bacterium
CAACCATTTCTGCCATATGGGTATTATATAATGATTACTGAAGTTTTACTTGGTTGTTTTTGTTGTAACTCCCAAAGTTTTGCATATGATACAAATTTTGAATATACCTGATACATTGCGTAAATAATTCCTTTTGATCCGTCCAAAAAGGCCATTTCAACAATCATTCTTTTCCAAAACTCACGTGTCATAGCTGATAAAAATCTAACAATATTCATTGGTGGATGATGCGCCTCAATCATTAACCTTGCTTCAAAGTCACTCCACCTGTTTGTTTTATCCATCATTTGCGACAAAGTCATTTTCTTCAAGTGCACCATTGGATTTTTAATGTGTTTCAATTCTCCTTCATATATCGGTTCTTCATGTAAATCCCCCACCCATTTTTTCAATTTTGATTTTCTATATAACCTTTTTTGATAATCCGGATATTGGCTAGAGTGTTTGAATTCTTGGTCAAATATGAAATTTCTTCGAGGGATTGCATACACTCCAACACTATCATCCAAGTTTTTAACCAACTCTAAAATTTCTTTTTTAAGAAGTGGGGTTACTCGCTCATCTGCATCCAAATACAGCAGCCAATCTCCTTTTGCCTCCATCAACCCCCGGTTTCTCCAGGAAGAATAACTAATAGGTCCGGTATATTTCACAATCTTTGCTTTGTATCTAGCTGCAATTGCATTTGTTTTATCAGTGTTTCCTGTATCAATAACAATTAATTCATCAGCAAATTTAGCAGACTCCAGAGCATCCCTGATCCATTTTTCTTCATTTTTAGCAATAATTACTACTGACAACATTATTTCCAACTACCCTTTCCAAACCTACCTAAGTAAAAATCTTTAATTCCTTGCTTCTGGTATTTTCTCCCAGAAATCAACAATCTAACACTTTCTCTAAGTAGTGCTATTTTAGTACGAAAACTGGCATATTTCATGCCAAACAACATCCTATTTCTGGTTGTGAAATAATCGTTCAAATTACTTCCAATTCCTGAACTCTGGGCAACTTTGTGCCAAATAACCCCTGATGGATCATAAACAATCTTTTTACCTGCTAGTTTTAGTCTTTGGGACAAATCTGTATCTTCATAATACATAAAGTATTTTTCATTAAATAAGCCAACTTCCTTTAAAGCTGTAGTCTTAAGGAATAAACACGCACCTGTTGCAAAATCAGTTTCCACTGAAGAATTAAATTGACCTTCGTCAACCTCATCCACTCCCCGTGCGGTGCCGTAAACATTGTTCCAATCAATTTCTCCACCTGCATACCAAATGACTTTTCCCAAATCTGATTGTTTGTATTTGTCTTTGAATTCGAATCCTTTGGCAAAATAAATCTTTGGAGCAGCAGCAACCACTACATTGTTGCTTTCCATGTTTGAAATTACACTTGTAATTAATTCTTCATGAACAATAGTGTCATTGTTTAGAACAACTAGATAATCAGCACCTTCTTTAATTGCTTTTTCCATACCGCGGTTATTTCCAGCTGCAAATCCTAAATTGGCACCATTCAATAGGTAGTCTGGGTTTATATTTTTGAAGCTTAATTTTTTCAATTTGGCAATTGAGTCATCAGCTGAACCATTATCAACAATTAAAACATTCACTTGTATGTTGTCTTTCAGTTTCAACTTATCAAGTGACTCTAAACACTCTTTAGTATCATCAAATCTATTCCAATTAAGAATAATTATGGAGACTTTTATCATACTTTGAATTTTCTCTTTAATCTCTGAAGAATTCCCCCACCACTATTAACCAGAGCATCTGCTTGCCAGTAGTTAATGTCTTTACCTACTGCCTTCATCTCCCCAATGACGTTTTTAACATTTAGCGATTTCTGGTCAAATTTACTAAGTTCCCAAACTTTCAAATAGAGAACAAGTTCCGAAACTGTTTGAAGCAAAGCAATCGCCAAGCCATGCAACCCATCTTTATATCCCTGCCCCGCAAAAAATCTGCTGAGAAACTCCCCAGTTGGTTTTTTGATTAAATCTGTCCAATCAAATTCATAACCATCTTGTCTCTTCTTGGCAGCTTGGACTTGAGTGTATCTAGTCATTCTGCCAATATATTGATCAAGTGAAGAATAATGATGGTGGACAATTGCCAAATCTTCCTTAACATCGACATCCAAGGCTCTCCCTGTGGTAATTGGAACAGAATGAATTTCATTACTCCAATTAACATGATCCTTTTTAAAGAATCTAATATTATAATCTGGCCACCAGCGAGA
>JBBTWO010000071.1:2347-7358 GCA_038062745.1 Patescibacteria group bacterium
ACCTCTTCTTTAACCACATTTATAACTACAGAAATACTTGCCATACTCTCTTATTGTACCTCAAAAACAGCCGCTTCTGAATTCTCAAAGACTTTTTTGATTCCAGCCTCCTGAAGACTAAATCTTAACATTTCTCCAGGATTTGGACTAAGGGATTTAACCAAGTATAGGTATTTAACATTATTGTCTTTAATAAACTGTTTAGCCAAATCTTTGTCTGTATTCTTGAAAAAATCTTCAACTTTAAGTCTTCTTTGTCGCCAATCAAACCCCATGATGTTCAAATTAACCTCATCTTCTAAATAGACTGGCTTGTTGGCAAACGCTGATACATAAGCAGTTGATTCGTAATTATACAGGGGTCTTGGGGGATTACTGATAGCTTCTTTGGCTTTGGCAGCATCATATAAATAAGTTAAAACAACACCCTGTTCTTGGTTATTTAAAAATTTCAATGCTTCAAGTTCTGGATTAGATATTTTTGCCGGAGGACGGGAAGGCAAATAATCATTTTTCAAAGTAACAATTGTTGTTGGAATTGTAAAAATAATAATTATCACCGAAAGTAAAACTTTTACATTTTTACTTTTATCTTTCAATAAGTCACTTACTCCAACTCCCCCAAGAATAGATGTAAAAAACAGGGAATAATAAAGGAATTGAATCGTATTCCAAGGTGTTCCCTGTTGCAGGAAAAATGTTGGCGCTGCAATTCCAGCAATTATTATTGCCACTAAAAACAAAGCAATATAATCATTGTTTTTAAGCGATTGTAAACCTTGCTTTAGTTTCCAAAACTTTGCAAGCAATCTGGTTCCGAAGTTACCAACAATAAAAACAATAAAAGCCACAGAATATGACAGTAAAAACTTTGGATACATATTTCCTGACTTATAAGCAAGCATAGCTTCATAGTATCTATTCCAACCAATTCTGTCTGATAAGCCCATCATTGTTTCCAAAAACCAAAATGGAGCAAAGACAATTAAATTTCCAGAGTTACTGTTTAAAGGCACAAAAAGAAGGATTGAGATAATAAGTGATCCACTAAAAACAAATAAATAATCCATTCTTTTTTGTCTAATAAATTGCCAAATACCAATTATCAAGAGTCCTCCCAAGCAAAGAAGTCCTGCATATGCCTTTATTTGGATAAGTACTCCAAAAATAACAACTAATGAAATAAAATTTACCACTGATAGTTTTTGCTTATTTTTAACTAAAATAATTAAACCTAAAAGCATAACTATTAGACTTAAGGCAAAGGGAGGATTAATTAAAGTTGAGACACTTTGTTGGGACCAAAACAGAGATTCTCCACCCAATTGTTTGTCTCGAAATAAAGTAACTAACCAGCCAAAACTTCCAGCGAAATAAACAAAAAACACTGACCACAGAGCAGCAGCTTTGGAATTTTTCCAAGCTTTAACAAAAATATAAGTCAGCACACCTATTAAAAAGGCAAAAATGACAGGCAATACTTGAAAATACAAACTACTTACTGAAATATTTGTTGCCTTGTGAAGTCCTGCCAATAAAAGGTCAAAACCGAGGTGATAATTTTTCAATGTTTCACCAGCAAATGTGGGCATTTCCAACGATCCTCTTGCCAGTGAGTTAGCAAGTGCAATATGCCAAATTCCATCATGACCATTTGCTCCCCAAAATCCAATACCATTAAGTCCATGATCACTCAATGGTCCTATGAACCAACCACTTTTTATCATGGTAAGTGACCAAGACAAAGTTCCGAAGAACAAAAGCGTGATTAATATAAAATCATTTTCTAAAAGTAGCCGATAGAGCTTTTTTAACATCGTCAAGTAAAGTAATACCTATGGTTGCAAACACTAACACTGAATATGAAACTGCACCAACCAATAAAAGTATCCACAAAGAATATAATTCAATTGGCAGGAGCCCCCTTAATACAAAAAGAATTACTCCCATGAGAGCTGCCGAAATTCCTGTTTTTCCAACCCCCTCCCAAAGTGAAAAGTGAAAGTGTTTCTGGGCAACAATGATAGCAACGACCGAACTTACACCCACCAAGGCATAGGCAACAGAGGCTCCAATAACGCCAAACTTAATTGCCAACACAGGTACCAAGACAAAAGTTAAAACTGTCCACATAATTGTTAGCTTAAAAGATGTTTTAATCCTGCCAGTTGCATCCAGTGCATTTGTTAATTGAGTGGTGAAAGATCCAAAAACAGTATCGATTGATATTATCGCCAAAGGAATAAGGGCGGGAATCCATTGATTGTATTTTGGCACTACTCGCACCAACAATGGTGAAATCACCACTAAACCAACAATTGCTGGGAATGCCAAGAAAGTAATGAAAAATATTGATCTAGTGATTGTTCGCTTTAGGTGATCCTTATCGTCCTGCATTCTGGCAAAGGCTGGAAAAGTTACTTTAGTAACATTATCCATAAAAAATCTTAGTGGTAATTGGGACCATCTTCTGGCCATTCCTAGGTATCCTAATCCTAAAGGACCTAAAATGCTGCCCAATAAAATTGTCATACCATCGTCTTTTAAAACTGAAACAAAGGTTTTCAATTGATATGGAACCCCAAAACGAAGTAAGTCTTTTAGTGATGCTACCGACAGGGAAAACCCTGGCTTCCAGGGAGACAAAGCATACATGGTTATTAGTCCTATAACACCTCTAATTAGAACTGCATATGTAAAGCTCATAATACCAAAGCCATTCCAGGCAAAGAAAACCAGTGAAAGATTATAAAAGAGGTTTTCTAGAATTTGAGGTAAAACAAATTTACCAAATTGTAATTTTCGCTCAAGAAGAATTGAGGGAATACTTTTGAGAGAAGACATGAAAAAAGAAATTCCTAAGGCATACAGCAAATATATGCCTTCTTGGGTCAGGGAATACTTGGTTCTTAGAAAGGGAGTAGCAACAAATAGAACTACCAACAGGAAAATAACCAATATTTGTTGAACTGTAAAAGTTGTTTTTAAGTCAGTCTCATTTGGAGTATCTCGTTTTTGAATAAGAGCTGCAGCCAAACCAATATCAGAAAAATAAACTAAGAAATTTACAACCGCAGAAACTATCCAAAACACACCAAACTGTTCAGGAGATAAAAATGCCCACAGAAATGCTTGAGCAATCAATGAAACAACGTTTAAAACTAATGTTCTGCCTGTTAGTGCCAAAACACCCTTAATAGATCTTTTCTTGACAGTTTCCAAGTTTAATTCTGCTGTCTCATCAATATGTTCTCCTACAGTTTCAGTCACACCCAAATTGTAACATTTTCGGAAAAAGAGTATACTTGCCCTTATTATAGCAATCATACTCTGATTTGCATCCAAATATTGAATGATTGATATATACTGCTATATGAATTTGTACACAAATTCAAATTAAAGGAGTATATGACCATCCCAGACAGGCGAGCCGAGATAATTGAAGAAATGAATCAGACAATAGAAGCTGGTGACATTGAATATAGCCAGCTATATACAGGAGTTGAGACTATTGTTAGAGAGGTAATCAATATATTTAAAATGTCCGAGTCAGAAACCAGAAGGATGAAACGAATAGAAGAACTAACAAAGGAAGCTTGGAAACTTACAGACGGGCCACAAACTCAATAGAATTCTCAAAACTACAGTCTTTAGGTATATCTTGGTAGCAAACCCTAAGCAAACTATCTTTATATAAAAGCTGCAGAGCGTCAGAACCATTAAGAATAAAGTAAGCTTGCCTTGATGTGCCTCCCCATTCTTCACTTATAAACGGGTAATCTGGATCATTCAAAACATAAATTCTAGAGCCCTTGGGAAGGGTTGGATATTTTTGCTTAAAATCAATTAGTAACTTTTGGGCAAACTCCCCCCTTTGCTTTGCCCAATAACTTTTTTCAGCCAATTTAATTGAGGTAATATTTAAAACTAAAAATGCCAGCACCACCACTACAAGGAGTCTCCTTGAAGTGTAGGCTATTAAAGCACTTATCGCAGGAAGTGAGATCTGCAAATAGTAGGTCTTTTTGTGTATTGGCAAAAATGCTACCGGCAAAAGTCCAACAATAAACCAAGCAATTAAAAACCAAAATACTTTTTGTTTAAATATTTTAATATTTCTAACTAATGAATAGAAAATTATGGAAATAATTGCGAAAAATGCCGGGAAAATTAATTTAAAATATTCTCCCCAATTCTTCATTAATTCTGGATTAAGTTTTAAGCCAGAACCAAGATAATCAACCAACATTTCAGGAACACCCAATGCCCAAGCTCCATACCAGGAAAGAGTGTTTAGCATTGTCTTTGGATTAAAGTTTATTTTATATTGTGCTTCCCCTGAAGAAAAGCCAATTACAAATAAATTTAAATATAAAAATCCAAGTAAAACGATCCCGTAATACCACAACTCTTTTATACAGCGAGTAATAAAAGTTTTAAACTTACTTTCCTCAAGAAAAATGGTTCCAGCCAACAATAATGGTAAACCAATTGTCAATTCATGAGATGAAAGTGCCAGTAAAAAGAAAACAAAAGTGGCAATCTTCTTTTTGTTAATAAATGACACCAATGAAAACAATGTAAACATCAATGCTCCTTGTGCTTGCACCCCCCCTGCTAAATAATACAAACTCCCAACATTAGCAGCAGATATTCCAAAGAAAAAACTTGTGAAGTAGGCGAGTGTTTTATTCTTAAATAGCTTTTCAAAAACTATAAACACTAAATAGACATTAATAAAATGAATTAAAAATTGAAGAAGCCTAAAAGGCAAGTGATTCAAACCAAACAAATTATAGAAGACATGATACAGTGCCTCTCTAAATATGGGTCTATAGAAAGCGTACCCTCGCTCATCAAAACTATAGAAACCAAACAACTTAACAAATCCCAATACACTTCCATCTGTTTGGGCTACTTTAAAATGAAAGAAATCATCTCCAGTAAAAAATGTTGTTAAAACAGGAAAATACAAAAGTAAAACAAATAAAAAAGTAAGTCCAAAAAACCA
>JBBTWO010000072.1:0-12156 GCA_038062745.1 Patescibacteria group bacterium
AGATGATATTATCAGAATAAATATTGACAGAGATTTAGAATTTAAAGATAATAATGATAATTACAAAAGTGAGGCAACATGGTTGAGATAGGCATTTTCGATAATCCACAAAAATACCGTGAAAGTATTTTGCGTCAAACTAATTTAGTTGGTCCAGAAAAGGATAAATTAGAAGGCAAGTCCTTAATATGTGTATTTTTGACCTCATATTGTGGGGTGGGGTGTCCATTTTGTTTTTTCAAATCTCCTAATTCTAAATCAAAAGAAAACGATACTGAAAATAAATTCAGCGCAGACGGTATTGATAAATTCATTAATTTCGCGAATGATGCAAATGTTGGATACCTACAAATCTCTGGAGGCGGAGAACCATTTATAGAAAGAGAGGCACTATTAAAATGTATCGAGGAAGTTCGTGCAGACAGAATAATCCTTATAACAAGCGGCAGTTGGGCATTTAATAGATTAAATGCAGAAAAGTATTTGGCAGAAATTGAACAAGCTATAAGTAAACGGGAAACACCAGCTCGTGTTTCAATAAGGTTAAGTGTAAGTGAAGGACATAGTATACGACTGAAAGAACGCCCCTTAGTTAATTTGCTAAGCCTATTTGAAGAAAAGTATCGTGGAAATGAAAATTTCACATTACAATTAAAAACTTTTGAGGGTGACAGTACACTTGTCGATTATTTGAATGAGCATTTTAGTGGGTATTCAGCACAAGAAGAGATCCCAAATCAGTCCGACGATCGCAATATTATTAAAATAATGCCATGGAAATCGAAAATCACATTACCTTCTGGATATGAAGTTATCGTTGGAAAAGCAAGGGTTTTTGAGTCTTCACTAAAACCAAATCTTAATGATGAACAATCCATTGAGGACACCATCGAAGTCTTCGAAGAGGATTTAGAACAATCGCAAAATGATTCCCCATCAACTGTTTCTAATGCAGATGGCACTACTGGTGTAGACTGGATTGTAGAATATAATGGTAATGTATGTACTTGGCAAAATCGTGTTCAGGATAATTTACTAAATGTCTATGAAGATGGATATGACAGAGTGCTAAATGCAACAATGCAGGACCCGCTGACGCTCTCTTTTATTGAAAAGGGGGCAAAATATAGAGACCAAATAATTGGAGAGGTTTCCCCTAGAACAACTAGATTAGCAAAAGCAGTAAGCATAAGAGACTACACAGGAACATTGTTGTTCGAAGACGAAAAAACACGGCTTTACTATACTCTCAGAGTTTTGCAAGACTACATTAAAGATGATCGCATAAACATGGAATCACTTGCTAATTTGCCTATTGAAATTCAAAACGCACTTAATCTAAGTATCGAACAATTAACTCTTGCACACATACAAGGAGGACATTCGATACTTGACCAAGAATTTGCCAAAGAACAAAGCGACGTTAGATTTAACGATTTTACGGAATTAGTAGACTTGGGACATTATGATTTGGATGAAGCTGAAGTCGAACGAGCAAGAAAACATGCCGAAGTAATCCAAGGAGTCGGGCAAGAGCAAGAAATAGACCAAGATCGACGGTTGACACAAAGAGTAATGACACAGAAAAGGTTTGACGGGTTTGTTGCAAACCAAACAAGACGCGATAAAATTATTTATTTAGTAAGACACGGTGAAACAAACTTCAATGTTGAAGGACGTTTAAAAGGACAAAACGAGGGTCATCAAATATATTTTACTGAACGCGGATTGTCGCAAATAAGTGACTTAGGCAGCCGATTGAGAGAACATGGTACAGAAAGGATTTTTACTTCTGACTTGGAGCGCGCAGTCCAAACTGCATTAATCGCAAACCGTGGCTTGAACTTACCTATTTCATTTCACAGAGAGTTGCGTGGTTTTAATATGGGCAAGTTTCAAAATCAAGGTATGTTGATTTCTGATTTCATCAAACAACCAGAAGTCCAAGCTGCATTTCGAGACCACAACATAGCAATCCCAGAGGGTGAAAGTATTAATCAACTTGTTGAACGTATTGTCGAATTTATAATTAAATCTTGTGACACGACACAATACAAAAACCTTGCTGTTGTTGCACACGGGGCAGCTATCAGCAATGTTAATTCTGCAATATCAGGTGAAATATATCGAGATGTGGATCATTGTAAATTGAGATGTTTTAAGGACAATCTTGAGGTGTTAGAGAGTGGCTCAAGAACACAATAAGCTATCAAACAATGAGCTTCCCCAAATAGGATTCGAACCTAATTAAATAACAAGGTATAATAGGTATGTATGAAATTTAGCGCATTCAGTGTTTATCTTAAGCGTCTTGAAGCGGTTTCTTCTAGAATTGAAATAACAAAAATCCTTTCAGAACTTTTCAAGGCTGCCACCAGAAATGAAATTGGAAATATTGTTAATCTTTCCCTTGGTCAATTAGCCCCTTCTTTCAATTCTATTGTTTTTAATATTGCAGAAAAAATGATGATTCAAGCCCTTGCCAAAGCTTACTCTGTATCGCCTGAAGAGATATTAAAATTATATAAACAAAAGGGAGATTTGGGGGAGGTTGCCCATGAATTATCAAAAAATAAAGACAGTAATTTGACCGTTAATGACGTGTTTGATAAATTTGTTTCCTTGGCGAAAGATGAAGGGGAAGGGTCAGTTGAGCGAAAGATTGAGGCAATTTCTGACCTTCTTCAAAAGATGGATCCGTTGTCAGCACGGTTTACCGCTCGCATTCCGGTTGGGAAGTTAAGACTCGGGTTTAGTGACAAAACAGTAATTGACGCACTTTCCTGGATGGAAACTGGTAGTAAAGCAAATTCTGCTGAAATTGAAAAAGCCTATTTTGTAGTTGCAGACATTGCCTATATTGCGACGCTTGTAAAAGAACATGGAGTGCAAGGGATAGCTAAAAAAATTACTCCTGTAATAAATACTCCAGTTCTTCCCATGCTTGCCCAGAGAGTTAAGTCGCCTGCCGAGATGGTTGAGAAGATGGAAGAAGTTGCAGTTGAGCCAAAATTTGATGGACTCCGGGCTCAGATCCACTTTAGTAAAAGTGGGGTCAAGGTTTTTACCAGAAACTTAAATGACATTAGTTGGATGTTTCCAGAACTTGGTGATACCCAAAAGTTCTCAAATGCAACTGATTTTATTATTGATACAGAAGCGGTTGGTGTGGACGAAGAGCGAAAACAGGCGGCTAATTTTCAAACTACAATGACGAGACGCAGAAAACACGATATTGATAAATATTCAACATCAATTCCAATCCAATTTAACGTTTTTGACATTATGTACAAAAATGGCAGATCTTTAATGGATTTGCCATACCTTCAAAGAAGAGAAGAACTTAAAGATTTATTTAAGAAAAACAATCTGTTTTTAGTTGATAGATTTGTTGTAACTAAAGATCCCCAAGTAATAATGGTAGAAATGGAAACAAAGCTTGGTGAAGGTTTGGAAGGAGTGATGGTCAAAAAACTGGACAGTAAATATATTGCAGGCAGAACAGGCTACAGATGGGTAAAGTTAAAAGAAGGCGAAAAACAAGCTGCCAAGTTGGCTGACACAATTGATGCTGTTGTCATGGGTTTTACTGCAGGTAAAGGAAAAAGGGCTGGATTTGGGCTGGGACAATTTTTGGTAGGAGTTGTTGATGGGGAGCAAATTAAAACTACCACAAAAATCGGAACTGGCATAAGTGATGATCAATTTAAAGACTTAAAAGTAAGACTGACAAAAATTCAAGTAAAACAAAAGCCAGGTGAGTATGAAGTTGATAAAAATTTACAACCTGATTTTTGGGTAGAACCAAAACTGATTGTTGAAATTGCAGCTGATGAAATAACAAAGTCCCCAAACCACACTGCTGGACTGGCTTTGAGGTTTCCTAGGCTTATAAAATTTAGGGACGACAAGGACAAGCAGAGTGCTACAACTTTGACAGAATTACATAAGTTATTTGAGCTTCAGAAAAAATAAATTAGTCGTGTTAAGATAATTTATGGACTTACCAAAAGCTCCTAAGTTTAGAAAATTATTAGGTCCTTCATTTATTCTTTTAGGTTTAGGTCTTGGCAGTGGGGAAATAATTCTTTGGCCATATCTTTCAGCTAACTATGGATTAGGAATAATTTGGGGAGCAGTATTGGGGATTAGTTTGCAGTTTTTCATCAATATGGAAATTGAGCGTTTTGCTTTAGTTAAAGGTGAAAGTATATTTGTTGGTTTTTGGAGAAAGTTTAAGTTGTTGCCTTTTTGGTTTATTTTTTCTACCTTTTTAGGGTTTGGTTGGCCAGGAATAATCGCTTCTTCAGCAAAGATTTTTTCGAGCATTTTCGGATTTGAAAATAGTTCCCTTTTGGCCATAGGGTTGCTTATCCTAGTTGGTTTGATTTTGACTCTTGGACCAGTACTGTACAAAACTGTAGAAAACTTTCAAAAAATCTTAATTTTTTTTGGTGTACCTTCTGTTTTTGTATTAGCTATTTTATTAGCAAGAAATTCTGACTGGACTGCTTTAGTAAATGGAATCATTGGTAGGGGGGATGGGTATGTGTTCTTGCCGGTTGGAATTCCCTTAGTTACCTTTTTGGGTGCACTAGCTTTTTCTGGAGCAGGAGGCAATTTAAATCTTGCTCAATCATTTTATATAAAAGAAAAAGGTTATGGTATGGGAAAATTTTCTGGAAAGATTACTAGTATTTTAACTGGAAAAGTAGAGGACATAAGTTTATATGGTGAACATTTTAGAATAACTACAGAAAATATAAAGTCATTTAAACAGTGGTGGAAATTAATTAATCTTGAACATTTAATTATTTTTTGGTTTACAGGCCTTATAACTATGCTTTTGTTGGCTTTATTATCTTATTCGACCTCGTACGGTCAGATCAGTCCTTCTGGTATAAATTTTATATTTCATGAAGCCTCTCAGATTGCTTCTGCCACATTTGCCTTTGTTGGAACCTTCTTTTTACTGTTGTGTGGATTAATGCTTTTTGCAACTCAATTTACAGTAATGGACGCAACGAGCCGGATCATGTCTGAAAACTTGCTTTTGATTAAGGAGAATTGGAAATCCCAACGATTGCCTAAAATCTACTATTCGTTTCTTTGGTTGCAAATTGTTTTTGGAATAGGGGTATTTTTGTTGGGAGTCACCGAGCCATTTGTTCTTTTGGCCACCCAAGCTGCGATAAACGCCTTTGCAATGTTTATTCATATTGGCTTAACGCTGTGGCTTAATATGACGGAATTAAAACACCAAGTTAGACCTTCAGTATTTAGAATTGCAATGATGCTCTTTGCCTTTGTATTCTTTGGATTCTTTAGTGTAAAAACATTACTGCAATGGTTTTAGCTTTATTATTTTTACTTTTATTTTTCTCTGCTCTTCTAATCAAAGCAGCAGATATGAGTGTTGTTGGTTTACGGAGAATTGCTAGACAGGCAAAGCTTGGTGTGTATGCGGTGTCAGCAATAATTCTAGCTATTGGAACTTCATTTCCGGAACTATCTATTGGTGTAACCTCAGCACTCAATAACACTTCTAGTTTGTCTCTTGGAGTAATTATTGGGTCAAACATTGCCAATATTGCATTAATTGGTGCAATTGCTGCCCTTATCCATGGCAAGATAAATGTTCATGGAGACTTTCTAAGAAGAGATTTTTGGATTGCTTCAGCTGCAGGAATACTTCCAGTTTTATTGATATTAGACAGAACATTGAGTTCTGTTGATGGACTTATTTTATTGGCAGTTTATCTGGGTTACTCAACAAGTTTATTTAAAGACAGGTTTGCTGAGATTACTCAGAATCAAATTGACGCCCCAGAGTTTGTTTACAGATTTTGGAGAACAGTTACACATATTCAAATCAACAAAACAACGGAAATAGGAAAATTATTCTTAGGAATTGCTTTGATGTTATTTAGTGCCGATGTGATCGTTAAAGTAGCAACTATTTTTGGTCAAATGGCTGGTATTCCCGTTTTTGTTGTTGGGCTTGTTGTCTTGGCGATTGGAACAAGCTTGCCGGAATTTGCATTTTCCCTTCGATCCTTACAGGATGGAGAACCAAGGATGTTCTTTGGAAATTTGTTGGGATCTATAATCGCCAATTCGACTTTGATTGTTGGTTTAACAGCTGTAATCAATCCAATTAAAATTCATGCAGTGGAACAATATTTTGTTTCTGCGATATTTTTTGTCATGATTTTTGTGTTGTTTTGGTTATTTGTTAGATCTAAACACAGATTGGATCGTTGGGAGGCAGTGTGTCTGCTAATTCTTTATCTTGCATTTGTGGTTATCGAATTGACTTTAAGTTATTGATATTCAACGAGGTATTGACCTAGGTGGTGTAAATATGGAATCATTAAGATATTGATAGGTGGTGATTAATAATGGCAGCATCAAAAAGTGGTACAGGATTATCAAAAAATACAGCAGCAGCTTTGTCCTATGTATTGGGACCAATCACTGGAATAGTATTTTTGGTATTGGAAAAAGACTCTTTTGTCAGATTCCACGCAATGCAATCTATTGTAGTTTTTGTTGGGTTAACCGCACTACAGTGGGCGATGGGGCTAACACTTATTTTATTACCAGTGGTTCCTCTAATCGGACTTGTAGGTTTTATTCTTTGGCTTTTGCTTATTTATAAAGCATGGCAAGGGGATCAGTGGGAAGTCCCAATATTTGGTCAAATTGCAAAACAATTGGTCGGAAGAGTGTAATTCATGTTTTTGCAAAAACAAGCAGGAAGACCGCTTTTGTGGCGGTTTTCTTGTTTTTAAAGAATTAAATCAAAAACCAAAATTGTTTTGAGTGTACTGTAGGTGTAAAATATGCTTGCCTGGTGATTTATAGGCTATCACTAGGCTTATTTTTGTAAGATGAAGTTTGTTAAAGATATTTCCGAGTATAGTTCAAAATCAGAGAGAATTGAAGGCTGGAGACCTTTAACTACTGCTGGTCTAAATATTCCAAATCCTGTTAAAGTTGTTACCCACGAAGGGTTTTTATTTTTCAAAGAAAATGGAGTTATGGGAGAGCTTAAAGAAGAAGTTTTGAATGCTTACAGAGAAATAGGCGAAAGAAATCCTGGCCGTGGAGTTTATGCAGGCCGTGGTTACTATGTCCCAAATCTTCAATCTCCTCCTGGTCCAAGATCAGCTTCTGTCAGAAGTGAATCAGTAATTTTAGAGGAGGTTCAAAAATTGTTTGAATTTGCAATCAATAGTAAATTTGATATTCCAGGAGCAGAAATAAATTTAATCATGCATCCATTTATAAATCCTGTTCTTCCCATGTCTGGAGGTTGTATTACTCCTTCTGGAAGACATAAAGACGAGTTGATAGTTGAAGCAATCTATGGAAATGACGAAGGAGTGCAGAGCTTTTATCACGATACTTTTTATGTTGACGTAAATAAAATGGTAATCCTCAAAAAAGATATTCAAAAGAAGCCAGAGTGCCTTCAAGCAACGGAAGATTTCAAGTACGAAACCGTCAAAGTGCCGGCAAAATATCAAGAAGAACAATGTATTAGTGACTTCACTGTTTTAACAGTTGCTAGAGAATTTAAGAAAGTTTTAGACAAATACGGACCAAAAAGAGTCGAATTTGCTGTTCAAGAAGACGGAGTTTTCTTTAGAGACTGTACCCCATTTGAATTTCCAAAAGAAGATAAATCAACATTTATAGAAACCAAAGGCACTGTATTGAGAGTTAGTTCTGTTACTGATTTAGCTAAGTTAAACAAAAATGGCCATGTGGTTTTTATTGACCCAAGTGTTATACAAAAAAGAAATATGGATCTTTTAACCTCAATTGCACTTAGTGTTGAAAAGAAAATTATAGTGTTGTATCCAGGAACAGCTACAACAGCACACGCAGTCACAATCCTTCGAGAAAAAGGCCATCATGTTGTTTATGTCGGAAATCAAACTTTCAAAACCGGAGAGAAAGTTTTTGTTTCCCAAAAAGGTGGAGAGTTAGTAGTCGAAAAGTTGGAAGATTCTATTTATGTTATTTCCGAAGAAAATTTTAAGGCAACAAGAAATAATATGATTGGTGGAAAATCAGCAAGGATTATAGAACTTCAAAATAAAGGTTTCAAAGTTCCACGATATTTTATAATCACAACTGACACTTTTGAGGCTTTTATTGAAGATAATAATTTAGAAGACGAAATCGAATTACTCTCCAGAGAGAAGAATAGAGACAAAGTAGGATCACTTGCCCAAAAATTGAGAGGAAAGGTACTCGATGGAAAGGTAAGCAGAGAAGTAGAAGACAGTGTCTTGCAAGCATTTAACAAACTTCACTCTAATGAAGTCGCTGTAAGATCTTCAGCAAATGTTGAAGACAGTAAAACTGCTTCATTTGCAGGTCAGTTTGAAACATTCTTGGCCGTAACCAAGGATAATCTTATTGAAGCTGTTAAAAAGTGCTGGGCATCAAGTTATGGAGATTCTGTTATTGCATATGCTTCCTCACACGGTGTTCCAACTTCTTCAATTAAAATGGCGGTTTTAGTAATGGAAATGTTGCAACCCAAAAGCGCTGGAGTGATATTCACTAAAGATGTTTTGGATAACGACACAAATAAAATTATTGTAGAAGCTGCTGAAGGACTAGGAGAACAAGTTGTTGATGGAACCGTAGAACCAAATAGGCTTGTTTTGGATAAGACATCGGGAGAGATTCTTACTAGAAGTGGTAATGGAGTTTTGTCAGAAGAAAATATAAAAGAGCTGTTTGTCCAATCTCTAAAAATAGAAAAATTATATAAGTCCTCTCAGGATATTGAATTTGCTTTTACTAAAGAGGGGCTATTTATTCTTCAGACCAGGCCAATTACTGTCTGATATCCTCTTAAAGCATGTTAAAATAAGCTATGTATTTAATTGTAGGTTTGGGAAACCCTGGTAAAGAATATGAAAAAACTCGACACAATGCAGGGTTTATGTTTTTGGATAAACTTGCAAAAAAGCTTAATCTTGAATTTAAGCCAGATAAATACTTAAAAAGTGACGTAATAGTTGTGACTAATAAATTTATTTTGGCTAAACCAACAACCTTCATGAATGAATCGGGTACTGCTGTTGCACTTCTATCTAAAAAATTTGGTTTTAAACTCGAAGAGATCCATGTTGTGCATGATGACTTAGATATTGCTTTGGGGCTTTATAAAGTTCAGCAAGGAGTAGGACCTAAAGTGCACAATGGTGTCAACGATATTGAAGAAAAATTAAAAACCACTGACTTTTGGAGAATTAGAATTGGTGTTGATAACAGAGATGCTGTAAACAGAATTCCTGGAGAAGCCTATGTCTTACAAAACTTTAATACTGATGAATTGAAAATAATAGACACTGTTCTTGAGAAACAAACTGAAGAACTGCAGACCCATTTTTCAAAATGACAAATTTTTCAACCATTTCTGATCTACTTAATAGATTTCAAGTTGATATTGGTAAAGATAAATACATATCTGTTGAGTTTCAAAAATATGGCTATGATTTAGCCCAAGAATTGGGAGATGGGGAGCATGTGTCGCTGTACATTAAATTGGCAAAAATAACCCCCAGAGGTCATTTAGAAACAGCCAGAAGCTTTGTTAAAGATGCCAATAATGTTAAAAGCAAACCCAAATTATTCATGTGGAAGCTCGCTGATTTGAAAAAGAAGCGAGCGAACACACAAGAGGAGCGCAGCGAAGCGAGAACTCTTATGGGGAAGAATCCTGCAAAGCAGGATCAAAAGATATGAATATCATTAATGGTAATTGGATTGATTTAATTATTATTTTAGTATTTATCTACTTTGCTTCTGAAGCATGGAGACATGGCCTTTGGGTGATTCTGGCAGAATTTGCTTCGTTCTTGGGATCATTATTGATTGCTTTGCGTGGCTATAAGTTTATGTCGATGATATTGGTGGCAAACTTTAATCTTCCCAACTCAATTGCCAACGCTTTAGGTTTTTTGCTCACAGCAGTTGTCTCGGAAGTGGTTTTGGGATATGTATTTGCCTATTTGGTTGGTAAACTTCCTCAAAAAATTAGGAAAGCAAAATACAATAAAGCTTTGGCAGTTCTGCCGGCTGTTGGCCAAGGAATAATCTTGGTAGCCTTTGTATTAACCATTCTCATAGGCATGCCCATCAAGGGGGAAATAAAAGAAAATATTGCCCAATCAAAAATTGGTGGATATTTAGTTAAGAAAACTTCGATAGCAGATAGTAGTATCAACGATGTCTTTGGAGGAGTAATAAACGACTCTCTTACTTATTTGACTGTAAAACCCGACAGCGGTGAAACACTTAAACTCAATGTTCCAAAACGCACATTAACGATAGATGCTACTTCTGAAAGGCAGATGTTTATTCTCGTTAACAAAGAAAGAAAAGACAAGGACGTGTCTGAACTTGTTTGGTCTGACGCTGCCTCTTTGGTTGCTAGGGATCATGCAAAAGACATGTGGGAAAGACAATACTTTAGCCATTACTCACCAGAAGGGGGAGATGTTGGAGATAGATTGCAAAAACAAAAAGCAAAATACTATGTGGCTGGAGAAAATCTGGCTCTTGCCCCAACACTGGCAATGGCTCACACTGGGCTCATGAATTCAGAAGGTCATCGTGCCAACATCCTGGAGCCAAGATTCAAAAGAATGGGAATTGGTGTAATAGACAATGGTTATTATGGAAAAATATTTGTTCAGGTGTTTACCGACTAGCCAAATAATGTAGAATAAAATAAGTGAAAAAAGAAATCCTGACTCACTGTTTATATCTTCTTTTAATGTCTGTAATTGTTATTCTGGTAAAAAGATATTTCTTGCCATTTAATATCCAAAGCGCCTTAAACATTGGTTTGTTTTTATTGGGAGGATTAATTGGAACTGTTTTGCCTGACATCGATCATGTTATTTACATCTATTTACTTCATCCGCAAGAACTGACCAGCCAAAGAATAAATTATGTCTTAGCGAACCAAACACAGCCAGTTAAACAAAGAGTTTGGCATGTATTTGAATTAATGGCAGCAACCAGGCAGGAGAGAAAAGGACTGATCTTTCATACTGCTTACTTTCAAATAATTTTTTGGGTGTTGGCATTTTTGGTAGTAAGTTCATCTGGAAGCATTTTGGGGAGGGGGTTGGTTTTGGCCTTTTCACTCCACTTAATAGTTGATCAGTTTTTAGATCTGATGAAACTTGAGAATTTGGATAATTGGTTCAGACAGCTAAATATCCAACTGGAGAAAGAAAAATACCTGTTTTTTTGGCTAGGAAACGTTTCAATTTTACTTTTATTTAGTTTTGTACTATAAAGTGAGTATGGAGCAAAAAATATTAGATTTTTTAAATAAAGAAAGGGTTTGCAGTCTGACAACTCTTTTACTAGATGGTTCGCCCCATGCCGCTGCCATGCACTTTTCTCATCTTGGTCAACCTTTGGAAATATATTTCTCAACAGAAAATACCAGTAGAAAATGCCAGGGCTTATTAAGTGGCCAAGAGGTTAAGGCTTCTGTAGTTTTGGGTTTTACAGAAGAGGAATTCAAAACAATGCAACTGGAAGGGGTAATTAAAATTGTTTCTGACAAAGCGGATTTGGAAAAAATAAAACCAGATTATTATCTTAAGAATCCTCATTCAAAAAAATATGAAAATGAACCTGAAACTGTATTTTTGAAATTTACTCCTACTTGGTGGAGATATTCAGACTATAAGACTAGCCCGATGACAATCATTTCCTCTTTGGATTAACTTTACTTCTTGACAAAAGTAAAGTGATTTGATATAAGTAAAGTATGAAAGTTGTAACAATCTCATCTAAGAGGCAAATAACTTTGCCAAAAAGTTTTATGGAAGTCCTAGGTTTAGAACCAAATGACCAGGCTATCATTAGACATGAAAACAGAAAGATTATTTTTGAGCCAATGGAGAAGTCAATTGTTGAGCAAACAGCAGGGAGTTTGTATGGATATATTCATCCTTCGAAAAGGGGTGCTAGTATTGAAACAATAATGAAAGTGGCAAACAAGGCTAAAGCAAAATATGCTGCTTCTTAAAAAATGAAACAGGTCATTCTAGACTCCAACATTTTGATTAGGTATTTAACTAAAGATGTTAAGTCTCAGTATGT
>JBBTWO010000073.1:0-8171 GCA_038062745.1 Patescibacteria group bacterium
AGCCAAAGCCAGCAACAAGTAAAAAGAAAAAGTTTTTGGTCAACAAACTTGGCCAAGAAATCCAGGAAGTAAAACAAGAACAAGCAGCACTGACACCTGTTGAAGTTAGCCATAAGAAAGGTTTTTGGGAAAGGTTTAACTAAATGGCTGGCAAGATGACCTATGATACTAGCAAAAAGCTATTCATCTTAAATGATGGTGTAATTACCTTTAATGTTGTAGTGGATCTCTACTCAGACGCCAAAGAAGACTGGAAAACAAACACAACACTTAATAAATTCATCTTCCCTATTGTTGCTATTGGTGGCCAGGGAATTGGTGGAGGCCAAAAAGTATCGACGTATGTGATTTTGCGAAATGGCTGGAAAATTCGTCCCCACGAAGCAGATCATACCTTAACAGTTGCAGGCAACTTAATTACTGAAGACGAGACCAGCCCATTTGTAAATGTATTGGGAGATTATCAAGTGATTATTAAGTCCGTTGTCTCGTCAAACTCACTTACCGCTTCTGGAGCCAATATTTCCCAGGCTGATCTTGACAATATTTCAGCCAGCGTTTGGGAAGAGCTGGTTGCCAGTCATATTGGAGTTTCAGGCAGTGCAGCAAAATTCTTGAAAGATATTAGAACTAAGGCCACACTGGCCTCACTTAAATAATTAGCATGATTTATACATGAGTACATGATTTATACATGAGTACATGATAAAAAATATTGGCTTAACAGAGATATTAGTAGTTGCAGCAATTTTATTTATCTTGTTTGGTGGCAAGAAATTGACTGAAATTGCTAAGGGGTTGGGAGAATCAACCAGTGAAATTAAAAAAGCAAAGAAGGAATTTGATAAAACTGTACAAGGGGGTGATAAATAATGTTTCGTGGAATTGGCGCAACTGAACTATTAATCATAGCTGCAATCTTAGTACTTTTATTTGGAGGAAGAAAAATCCCAGAGCTTATAAAAGGCTTGGGTCAGGCTATAAAGGAATTTAAGAAAGCTTCGAAAGAAGAGTAAAGACATGGAGAGTAATACCTTAACTACAGACTTAAATAAACTTTCTGTAAATAAATACTTTCCCTATCTGTCTGAAATTAGAAAAAGACTATTATTTTTAGTTTCTATTTTTTTAATATCTTCAGCAGTGGGGTTTATTTATTATGAGAAGATTATTGTGGCAATTTTTACGCTTTTGGATTTACCAAAAGTAAACATTGTCTTTACTTCTCCATTCCAGTTTATTGATCTGTCTATTAACAGTGCAATTTTAATGGGCACAATTATTACCTTCCCATTCGTTCTTTCCCAAGTATTGTCATTTTTGCGCCCTGCCCTGTCAAAAAAAGAATATAAGCTTACTCTTTACCTTCTGCCCTTAAGTTTAGTGCTGTTTGTAGTTGGTTTTGGTTTTGGTATGGTGATTATGCGCTACGTTGTGGTCATTTTCTATGAAAAATCCCTGGCATTGGCAATTGGTAACTTACTGGACATTGGTAAACTCCTTTCAAACATCTTTGTCACTTCAGCCTTTATGGGGTTAGCTTTTCAGTTTCCCATTGTTATGACTCTTCTGATGCGTTTAAAGGTGGTAAAGTATCAAACATTCAAAAAACAAAGACTTTTTGCCTATATTGGTTCCTTGTTTTTTGCAGCTATATTGCCACCAACTGATTTATTGAGTTTAGTACTGTTATGTATGCCACTGGTATTACTTTTTGAATTGACCCTTATTTTAAATAGATTATTCTTGCGATCACACTTGTTGTGATTGCTTGGCAAGGAGCGTGATTATGTATGTTTAGAGGAATAGGTACAACAGAAATTATTATTTTAGCAGTTATTGTGTTAGTTTTGTTTGGAGGTAAAAAACTTCCAGAGTTAGGACGGGGTATTGGTGAGGCTCTCAAAGAGTTTAAAAAAGCACTAAAGAAGGAGGAAAAGTAAATGCTTTTACCCTTATTTGCTGCTTTTGCACCATTTATTCTCTGGCTTGTGGAAGTGTTTTTACCCTACCCGCATATTGTTGAGGAGTTGGCAAAAGCAATCTTTATCTATCCAACAGTAAAATACAAATCTACAAGTCAGAGAATTGTGTCTGGAGTTATTTTTGGCTGTATCTTTGCCTTCTCAGAAAGTATATTTTACTTGTTTTCAATTTATGGCTTTGGGCAAGCACCAATTATATTTATACAAAGACTGGCATTAACCTCACTTCTCCACTGCCTAACTTCTGTGATAATTGCAGTCAACTCACTAGACAAAAAGTGGCTTAGGTTGGCCGTTGCAGTAACACTTTCAATAGCAATCCACTACTTATACAATACTTACCTGCAAGGTGAGACCTTGCAGGTTAATTAATCTTTTACAAATTCAGCTGATACCCAGCCTGCTCCATCAGATAACTGGATTTGTATCCAGCCATCATCCTCGCCAAGCATGCGATATTCTTCTCCGGGGTTAACCTTTGCAACAATTTCCCCGTTTGGGGTTTGTCTAACTCTAAGCCAGCCAGTTGGTGTTTCGCCAATTACTACTGTTTTTTCTTTTGTATTTTGGTTTTGGGTAGTCGTTCCTAAAGTTTGTGTTTGCTTGTCTTGTTGTATGGTTATCGTTTCTTTGCTTTCTAACGCTTGTACAGTGACTTGGTGAGCAACAAGGCCACTGGCAAGTGCGGTCAAACTTCCAAAGATAATCATGGGAAGTATGGTTTTTAATAATCTCTTTACTCTTAAATTTTTGAGATTTACTTTTGGTAATTCTATTGCCGTACTTTCACTTACACCATTACCGTTAATAATGATTGATTTCATATAAACAGATAAAAATACAAAGCCTGCAATCATAATCACAATTGTTCCCCAAACTGCAATAGCTTGCGATCCCCCTACAAAGCCAAAGAAGTTGTTGATACTCCCTGCTTGGGTAACCAAGTCCTGCATTTTGGTTAATTTCTCCTGCACTGAGTTCATTTCTATTTTTGCCTCTCGATAAGCCCTTATTTTTTGTTCTGGGGTAATGGCTGTGGCCTGGACTGCAGCAATTTTGTCTAAAGAGACATCAATATCGCTTTTTAGAGTCACTCCTTGGGCAAAGTAAGCAGTTTTCTCAAGGGGTTTTGCCAACTCTTGTGTTTGTTTTCTGGCAGAATCTATTTGGGCGCTCGTTACTTCCCAAATATCTTGAGTTCTAATAGAAAAGGTTTTTGTCTGACCAGCTGAGAGGGCAATCTCACCCTCTACATATAACTGTGCTTTTTCGGCGTCATACTTAACCGCCAAACCATCGTCCACTTCCAAAATATCTTCTTGGACAAGCTCTTTTGGCAAATAATACTTAACTGCTGCTTTTTGCTCTATTAAGGCAGAGGGGTTAGTGACCAAAGTTTTAAACACTACACTACCCTCTTCAAGCCAGGTATTGGCAATATATGATTTTTCCCCCAATGCCAGAAGTTTTTTGTTGGAGTAAAGCACTCCCCGCATGGCCAAAAGTCTATTTTTAAATTGTTTTTCGGCTGTTAAATTATATTTTTTGAAACTGTCCAGCGCCAACACTTGTCCTCCCCTGGGCAGCAAGTTAATAGCTGCAATCTGGCGCTCCAGATCATTTGCTTGACTTGTCCAGTTTGCATTTATTTTTTTGTCAGCATTAAAAGCAATAAGCAAAGTGTCCACCTCCTCAGACTTTTGAACTAGTTCGTCTGACAAGTATGCTGTTTGTTTTAGTTTGCCATATAAAGTCTTACTGGCTAGATTATCATTTTGGTTACCTACAAGTTTTTCAAGATCTAAGGCATATTTTGCTAAGGCAATAATTTCTTCTTTGGCCTGGGGGGTTTTCCCCTCAGTTGAAATAAGCGTTAGGGCATTTTTAGTGGAGGCTGAAATAGCTGTAATTTGGTCTGCCACATCGTCTGCTTGTTTCCAATCCCAAGTACTTTTAATCCAACTGGCAAGGCTGGTCAGTGAATCCTGGCCACTTGTTCCTTTTACAGTTTCTTCAATTGTTAAAAGCTCATCCACAAGTTGTTCTTTGGTCAGCTTTTTCCAAGAGTTAGTAAGTTTTTGGGTGGTGCTGTTTACATATTGGCCATTTACAAAGATGCGCTCGGTAACACCTTGGGTTTGATTAACTTTTGATTCTAAGTCAATCTCCTCTTCTTCCAGGATATTTTCAATTATCGGCCTATTAACTAATTTCTCAACTAGATTTCTGGTCTCAGTAGTTTTTGTTTCAATTCCAGTAATAGTTGATGAGGAGCTATTCCAAATATCTGCTACTAAGCTACCAAATGATGACAGAGTTCTAGTGGAGTTGTTCCAGATATCGCTGCTTAAACTGCCAAAGGTTGTTAGTGACCTGCCAGAGTAACCCCAAACAGCACTGGCTATTTGGTCAGTTGTTAATGAATTTGCTGACGACACAGCTACCACTACTTCAAAGCTTTTGTCCAAACACAAATAGTCGGTTCCTGAAGTACAGCATACTTGGGCTCGATATAGACCAGTTGTTGCAGGAGCAGTAAAGGTGTGTGAGTACCATCCATCTGCTGCTGCAGACATCGCTTGAGAAGTCAGGTGTGAAGTGCCATCAGGATATTTACTAGTTAAATTGCAAGTTGCATCGGTTATCGGGATATAGGAATCGTCATAGAAGAATTCTCCAATTGTACAATCAGTTGCCGTGGTACATTTTTGGGCACTGCCCACTGCAGCCTTTACTCCAGATGGATATATAAAGGCTGCCAGTATTATTGTCAAGATGATTAAGCATCGCTGGGCAGATTGCATACAAATTATTATGCGTTTTCTTTAGCGGCTTTTCTAAATTCTTTAATAGCCTCACCTGTTCCTCTTGCTAATTCTGGGAGCTTCTTGCCGCCAAAAATAACTAAGAAAATCAGACCTAAAACTACTAGTTCTGGTGTTCCTAAATTAAACATGCACTAACACCTCCTTTCATGACTTAATTACATTCCGTGGCCAGGTAAGTGTCAATCGCCAACTAAAATCTTATCTTAATCTTATCAAAATTTCAAAATTAGCCTCGAGATTTTGATAGTTAAATTTGACAACTTGGGAAATAAAAGATTATGATTATTTGATGCAAAGTCTTGCCTACACTTACACCAAAAATATTAATGACCTCTTGGCTGGTATTGAAAAATTGCGAGCCACTATTCATCTTTATCCCCTAAACTCCGAAAATGAGATTGAACGTCAGTGGGAACAGATGCTTGAAAGAATCTATTGGTCACTTTCACTAACTAATTATTCAACTATTTCTAAAAGCCAAATACTTGAGATTATTAACAACGACAAAAAGGAAAGGTTTAGAGATGTTGAAAAAGATATTCTAAATTACAAAAAAGCACTTGATTACATTAAGGAAAATTGGTATGTCAGCGGTGAAGAAATTACTTCCCAAACAATTAAACATCTTTATATTATCTCCTGCTTACCTACCGCTTTTAAACCTAAGGACAATTTTGAGACAATCAAGCCTGGCCTTGAAAATGTTTTAGTCTATTTACAAAAAGGTCAAGAGCATCCCTTGATTCAGGCAGCGATTGCCCATTTTCAGATTTTGAGATCCATTCCTTTTGAATATGGAACGGGAAGAGTTTCGCGCTTAGCGGTGTATTTGTTTCTTTACAAATATGGCTATGATTTTAGAGGCTTGTTAACTTTTGAAGACGGGATTAAAAAAAATATTTCTCTTTATAAACGAACTTTGAGTCAAGCTGATAATTTAAATACCTCTACATATTGGCTGGAGTATTTTTTACAAATTATTTTTGATAGTTTGGCAGACAAACTGCAACTTCTCAAGCAAAATTCTTATAACACCAGCTTTCCCAACAAATATTGGCAAATCACAAAAAGGCAAAAGGAAATTATTAGAATTCTTAGCCAACCAGGAACTCAAGTTTCCAATAAAGATGTCCAAAAAAAGTTCACTGTCTCCCAAATCACTGCTTCACGCGATTTATCTAAACTTACCAAACTGGGACTGCTGTTTGCCCACGGAAAAGGCCGAGCAATAACTTATATTCGGGTCTAACAATCTTATTGTCTATATTTCCCAAGGGAATTTATGATAAGGTTTCAACTTTTTTCCAAGCAAAGCTACGACATAAAAATCTTTGACTTTATATTTTTCTAAGAATGAATTAATTTTTGCCTTTTTAAACTGTGTAAAATTATACTTTACTTCAATCGGTAAAATTCCCTCTTTAGTTTTTAAAATAAAGTCTACCTCGTTTAAATTTTTGTTGCGCCAATAGTTTATGTTTTCTACTCCAAATTTTTTAACAAGCTCTGAAAAAATACTTGTCTCTAAAACATTTCCAACAGGCTCTTTTTGGAGTTTTTTAAGCCATAACATTTGCAATATTCCAGTATCATAAAAAAATACTTTAGGTGTTTTGGCGACTTCAACCTTTGCACTGGTTGAAAAAGGAGAAACAAGCCTCAAAATATATGTTTCCTCTAAAATTTCCAAATAATTGGTTATTGTTTGAGAAGCTATTCCACAAATACTAGACAACTCTTGAATATTGATCAATTGTCCACTAGAGGAAGCTAAAATTTTCAATAAATCATTAAATTTTTTGGTATTTTTGATATTCGCTAGATCTGAAATATCCTTTTTAATATACGTATCAATAATTTGTTGTAAGTATGTTTCTTTGTGACTTATATCATCATCAAGTACGATTTTAGGATAGCCACCGTAAGCTATATATTCTTTATAAAGATTGGTTAATCGGTCTGTCATTGAAGTTTTAGTTTCTTTAAACCTCAAAAATTCCGTAAATGACAAAGGGTAAACTTCAAAATTTACAGTTCTTCCAACTAGTGAATCTGAAAACTTAGATTTGATATTGAAACTTGAAGATCCGGAGACGATTAACTGGATTTCGGAATTATGGTCAGCGATAAGCTTTAAAAACGAAGAAGGATTTTCCAGATATTGAATTTCATCAATCAAAACGGTGAGCTTTTTATTCCCCAACCCTTCACCTTTCAGATAATCTAAAAATGATTCAACACCACCGTCTAAAATCTCGACATATCTGGAATCTTCAAGATCGATATAATGTGTAGTCTCGCCCTTCTTTTGAAGATAGTCTTCAATATAATACATAATGTGAGTTTTTCCAACCTGACGAGCTCCATGCAGTACAAGTATATTATTTGTGCCTAAAAAAGATTCAATCTTACTAAAAATGTCCCTTTGTAATACGCTACTTTTCATATAGACTTATTCTATACCCACGCCAGGTATAAAGTCAAGTTGTATTCTAGCGTACTACTATTGAGCTACGCTACGCGATCCTTCAATGCACGGTAGAATTTATTTAGATAGTCTTCAGCCTTTACCCAATGCTGTTCCCCCATGCCCTTTTCGGCCATGTTTTTTTCAACATTAGCAAGTACCCGTAAATGTGCCAGTTTTGTTGCCTGGAAAAGGGAAAGTCGATAAGATTCAGCATATAGCTCCTGAGCTGTAGTTTCTGCATTACCAATACTGGCCATAGAATCTTTATCTTTTAAGTCTTGCCAAAGTTTTACTTCAAGGGAGGCAACTAATTTTGGCTCAAAAGCAATTTTTAGTTCTTCTTTAAGGAGTTTATAAAATTTGTGAAGATTTTTTCCTGCTTTAATCCATTTACTTTTATCCCCATCAGCCAGTGCTTCCAACATATATTTGGCAGCTTTACCTGACAATTCTTTAGACATGCCATATTGTTCTTTCAAGTGATTAATTGTGTAGTCAGCAAATGTTACTCCCTGAGGAATCTTTCGCAGTCTCCACCACTTTACTTCCAACTTAGCAGCCAGTTCAGGTTTGAAAGTAAAATGCTCCACAGCATCATTTGCTCCAAACCTTCTTCTTCGTCTTGAGTAGTCAAGAATTGCATCTCTCAATTTCTCAGGCGTAAAGTCTGGTAAGTGACAGTGTTCAAAGTAGTATTCTGCATATTCCATTTGCCAAGGCATAAGCCCTGATGTTCTTTGTTCTCCAGAAGTTCTAATAAAAAGGTCTACATATGGATATGGTTGGTCATGGGTATCAAGATAAGATTCAAACAATTTCTTATCTATTTGATCCACTGGGCTGTTGTCAGCGACTATTTTTTTTGTAGCTCGAAGTATTTCATCCAAT
>JBBTWO010000074.1:0-3402 GCA_038062745.1 Patescibacteria group bacterium
TCAATAGTTCTGGCAATCCCCAAAATTGTTGCTCCAAGTTGTCCAACTCTTCCGCCCCCTGTTACTTTTACACTAACAAAGTATTTACCAGTTAATTCAGATAGTTCAAATGGTTTCATCCAAAGAGAACGACTAATGTCTCCTGGGAAGTATTGACCAATTGGTTGGTCATTAACCAAGGATTGTCCGTCACCTTTGAAAAGTCTGACACGAGCTGAAGAAGTTCTTCTTCTGCCAACTGCATATATATAATCTTTTTTAACTACTTTTGCCATGTTTTTTTATTTTGTAAATTTGTCCTTAAACTGATTAGTTTCTCCTGAAAAGACTTTTAATCTTGCCATTCTTTTATCTCTCAATCTGTTAGTTGCCATCATTCTTTTTACTGCTAATTGAATGATTCTAGCAGGTCTATCAAGTCTTAACTTTGAAAGTTTAACTTCCTTAAATCCTCCAGGGTATCCTGAGTGACTGTAATAAGTTTTTGCCTTTTCCTTGTTTCCGGTAACTTTAACTTCTTTAGCATTAATAACAACGACATAGTCTCCGCTATCCATATGGGTAGAATACTCAGCTTTATGCTTACCAATTAGGTACGTTGCAACTTGAGTTGCCAATCTTCCCAAAACAGCCCCCTTGGCATCAATTAAATGCCAATTTCTTTTTACTTCAGATTGTTTTGGTTGATATGTTTTCATTTGCTTTTATTTGCTTTCTTGTTAGCAACTACAGGTTTTGCTTTAACTGTCTTTTTTATTTTTACTACTGGTGCTACTTTTGTGGCTTCATCAACCATTTCAAGTTTAACCACAGGTGCAGCATCGCCTTTTCTTGGCCCCAGATTTATAACTCTGGTGAATCCACCTTTTCGTTGATTAGCTGCAACGCTGTATTTAGCAAACAAAGCATCAAGTGTCTTTCTGTCGTTTCCAAGTCGTGCAATAGCACTTCTTTTGGAAGCCACAGTGTTAACTTTTACAAGCTTCATTAATCTATCAATCTCGATTTGAACTGCCTTTGCTTTAGCTTGGGTCGTTTTAATTGAACCATGTTCAACCAAAGATCGAACCATCGATCTAAACAAAGCCTTCCTGGTACTTGATTCTCGAGAAAGTTTTTTTCCAAAAATTTTCTTAAGCATTGGTTAACACGACTCCCTTCTCAGCCAAAGCTGCTTTAACTATCTTAAGAGATTTATCTCCCAAGTTTCTCACTTTTAGCAGTTCCTCTTTAGGAGCATTAGCCAAGCGTTCAACGGTATCGAATCCAGCCTTTATCAAGGCGTTAGCAACACGAGTTGGAACTCCAACTTCTTCTAAAGAAAGTTTACCGACAGCTCCATAATTGCCTTGAGCAGAAGTTAATTCTGCTTTTGCTTCAACTACAGCAGCTGGAGAAATGATTTGGTTAAAATAGGAAACTAAAGTATTAGCAGCTTTGACAAGTGCTTCTTTAGGACTTACTGTGCCATCTGTCCAAACTTCCATTGTCAATTTATCGTAATTGGTTAATCTACCAACACGAGTTTCTTCAACTTTGTAATTTACACGAGATATAGGAGAGAAAGCTGCATCAAGAGCAATAACTCCGACTTTTTCAACTGTTCGCTCATCGGCTGGTAAATATCCAACACCAGTTTCAACATCCATTTCTACTTCAAGTTTTGATCCTTTGGAAAGGTTAGCCAATATTAGTTCAGGATTTGCAATAGTTACATTACCGGGAACATTAATGTCCCCCGCCTTAACTTCTCCGTCTTTAGCGGTAAGAGTTAATTTAACAGGTTTATCATCAGTTACAGCAATTCTTACTTTCTTTAAATTAAGCAAAAAGTCCAAAACATCTTCCTTCATGCCCTTTAGGGTAGAGAATTGATGTTTAACTCCTGCAATTTTGACGGTAGTAATAGCTGCGCCAGGAAGAGATGTCATTAACACCCTGCGTAGTGCTGTACCCAAAGTATCACCATAACCATTTGAGAGTGGTGTAATGACAAATTTTGAGTAGTTGTTTTCGTTTTTTTCTGTCTTTATTTCAAAATTAGGTTGCAAACTAATCACCTCCAATTCTTACCTAGAATAGTACTCGATTATATCTTGTTCAGAAATAGGTTCAAGTACATCTTCGCGAGTAGGCAATCTGCGAACATTGCCTGCAGCGGCCTTTCTTTCAAGCCAACCTGGGATTTTAAAGTCTTCTACGCCTAAAAGCAATCTAACTGAAGGAATCTCCATTGCTTTGCTGGACAAAGTTATCGTATCCCCTTGCTTTACATGATATGAAGGAATGTTTAATTTTTTACCATTAACCAAAACATGTCTGTGGGAAACCAGCTGTCTTGCTTGGAATCTCGTCTTGGCAAATCCAAGTCTGAAAACAGTATTGTCTAATCTGGATTCCAAAAGTGAGAAGAATTTTTCGGCCGTAGTTCCTTTTGTGGCAAGCGCTGCTGTCATATATTTTTTGAATTGTTTTTCGGAAACTCCATACAATCTCTTGGCTTTTTGTTTTTCCCTCAGTTGCTTTCCATATTGGCTAGCAGCTCTCATTTGACCTTTTGGTCCATGCACGCCAGGAGTAACCATTAATCTGGTTAACTTCAAGCCTTTACCGAAAAGGTCGAAGCCTTCTCGTCTGCTTAATCTATCTTTTGGTCCGGTATATCTTCCCATTTATACTCTCCTTTTCTTCTTGCTCCTTGGTCCATCGTGTGGAATTGGAGTAACATCAGCAATTTTGGAAATTCTAAGTCCTGCGGCGCGGACGGCGCGCAAAGCTGCATCTCTTCCTGCTCCGGGACCTTTAATGTAAATTTCAACTTCTCTTAGGCCATTCTCATCTTTGGCTCTTTTAACTACTACATCCACTGCGGTTGTCGCAGCATAAGGTGTAGCTTTTCTTGCACCTTTGAATCCTGATGCACCGCTTGAGCCCCAAGCAAGAGTTTTTCCTTCATCGTCGGTTACAGTTACTAAAGTATTGTTGAAACTTGTTGATACAAATACTTTTCCTGATTCTGTTTGTATTTTTTTAGCCATATTATTTTTTTGCTGCTGTTGTTTGCATCTTTGCCAGTACTTCCTTCTTAAATGCTCCAACTGTCTTTCTCTTACCCTTCTTGGTACGAGCATTTGATTTTGTTCTTTGGCCTTTAGATGGCAAACCCCGTGAATGTCTGACACCTCTATATGCTCCAATAGACTGGAGTCTGACTATATCAGTTCGAACTTTCCTTGCCAAGTCACCTTCGGTTAAGTAGTTTTCAATCTCTGAGGCCAATTTTCCCTGTTCTTCTGAAGTTAAATCTTTAATTCTTTTGGTGTTTTCCATACCAACTGCCGCAAGTACTTTTTTGGACAAAGTCCAGACAATACCCACAATGCGGGTTAACTCAAAATAAAT
>JBBTWO010000075.1:0-10054 GCA_038062745.1 Patescibacteria group bacterium
TAATTACAAATTGCTTGATACAAAAACCAGTTACCTCATGGGTCTTTTGGTTGGAGATGGTGGTTTGACCACAAAAGATCGAATTTGTTTTTCGACAGCAGATAAAGAGTTGCTGTTAAGTTTTCAGAATTATTTTAAAGATAAATTTGATTATAAGGTCAGAAAAACAAAAGGGAATAAATATGATTATGAGATTACATCTTCTACCATCAAGTCCGAAATGGTTAATTTTGGTCTTCAGGAGTCTTATGCCAGAAATAAAAAAGTTCCCGACTACATAATGATGTCACCAAAAGAGAATGTTGTAGCCTTTTTGCAAGGTTTGTTTGATACTGATGGCTCTGTATATAAAACTGGAAAAGTTGAGTATGTGACTACAAGTAAGAAAATGGCCAGACAAGTAAGCTCTCTTCTTTTGAATCTTGGTGTTATGCACAAATTTAGAGAAAAGGGAATGAATCAGCATTCGACAGCATATGTAATTTTAATTTCTGGAACTCCTTTAATTAAATTTGCACAACAAGTGGGGTTCAGATTAAAAAGAAAACAAGACAAACTCAGTCAATATATGATTAGAGTTAAATTGCGAACGAATGTTGATTTAATGTGCTATCAAGGTGCAAGAATCAAAAGAGTTTGGAGATATTTGGTTGAAACTGGTAAAAAACCATCAAAGTTTATAGATGAAGGTTTTCATAAACAGATTTGCAGATATGCGCGAGACGGTAGATCTCCAAGTATGGCTAGTGTGAGGTTGTTTTTAGAAGCCTGTGAGAGCGCTGACGCAGAAATTGCTTTGAATGAAGACTATAGATATTTAAAGTTAATTGTTGATTCAGACATATTTTTAGATAAGGTTAAATATACCGAGAAGTCTCGTGCAAGAGTTTACGACTTTACAGTTCCAAAAACTCACTCCTTTATATCTAACGGATTTATTTCTCACAATACAATGCTTGCAAAAGCCGTAGCGGGTCAAGCAGGGGTGCCATTTTTTGCTATGGCTGGATCTGAATTTATGGAAATGCTCGTAGGAATAGGTGCTAGTAGAGTTCGTGATTTATTCGGACAAGCAAAAGCTGCGTCTCCGTCCATTATTTTTATCGATGAAATTGATGCCATCGGTAGACAACGTGGTCGTGGTGTTATGGGAGGCCACGATGAGCGAGAACAAACTTTAAACCAAATACTTGTTGAAATGGATGGCTTTACACCAAATGATGCAACCATTGTTATTGGTGCCACCAACAGGGGCGACTTACTGGACCCAGCCCTTTTACGTCCAGGAAGATTTGATAGGCGCGTTACTCTTGATATGCCAGATAAGGAAGGTAGAAAAGAAATTCTACTTATTCACGCAAAGAATAAAAAGTTTGTCAAAGATATTAATTGGGATAGAGTTGCTGATCGAACAGTTGGCTTCTCAGGTGCAGATTTGGAAAACATGTTAAACGAAGCGGCTATTGCGGCTGCTCGCGACAATAAAGATGCAATTGAGATGACCGATATTGAAGAAGCAGCGACAAAAGTGAAATTAGGACCTGCTAGAAAAAGATTACAGCGAGATGAAGATAAAAAGATCACAGCCTATCATGAAGCAGGCCATGCAATTGTAACCCATTTCTTACCCCTTATGGATCCAGTCCACAGAATTTCCATTGTTGCCAGAGGTATGAGTTTGGGTCATACCTTAATTCCACCAGCAGCAGATAGGTCACACGAGTCCAGACAGCGACTAACTGAACAATTAGCCGCCATGCTTGGGGGACGGGCAGCTGAAGAAATAATTTTTGGCGATATTACTTCAGGGGCTTCAAATGATATTGAAAAAGTAACTATGGTGGCCAGGGCAATGGTAGAAGAATACGGTATGAGTGCTGTTATGGGACCGGTTAACTGGGGACCACAAAGTTCATATGGGGACTTTGGCAATGTTAACTATGCCGAGTCAGCTCCGATTTCTCAAAACATGCAGGAGAAAGTTGATGCTGAAGTCAAGAGAATAGTTGAAGCAGCTTATAAAGTTGCCCTTGAGGTCTTGAAAAAACACAAAGGATCACTGAAAAAAGTAGCAGATGCCTTGCTTGATAAAGAGAATTTGGACAGAGACGAATTTGAAACGATTGTTGGCAAGAAAAAATAGTAGATTGAGATTATTATAGGCTTGGTATATAATTCCTCATGTCTCTTGAACAAACATTTGAAAGAACTGGCTGTGAAATTCTTGATTTGAATGTAGGCTTGAAATTAGATTATGCAACAGCTAGGGTTACAATGCCCTTCTATTGCAACAGTTTCAAGACAGGAAGTTATGAAGTTGTATTGGAAAGTCCTTGGCTTGAGGGTGATCCTTGGGAAGAAGATCCGGACAATAGAGGATTAGGTGCTGATACCTTAACAAGAGCCCATCGAAGGAATTTTGAAAGAGCTTGCCGCAGATGTCCGCTTTTTGAAGAATGTACAGGACAGGTATATGATAAAGATAATGAAGGTAGGCAAATTGGAGAAATAGTATATTCCTCAGGCAGAGATATCGAATCATTTTTAAAACCCGAAACAGGTTACATAGCTTTTGCTCAAATCCAGACTGGTGTAAAAGGAAGTACAAAGGAAGAGGCTGTGGCCGAATTTGAAGCAATGCTATCAGAACGTATGGGCAAATCAGTGAAGATTGATTGGAAATAACCCTCTTTATTTATGTTGAAAAATTTGTTTCTGGTAAAATACATGTGTGAGTAAATTAGTTCTTACGGAAAACTTCCGCAAGCTTGTCTTGATAGATGGCAATGCCATAATGCACCGTTCATTCCATGCTCTTCCAACCTCTTTAACTACAAGTTATGGGGAACCTATCAACGCGGTTTATGGGTTTGTATCCATGCTTCTTCGAACTATTCAGGATTTGAAACCAACTCACATTGCAGTCTGTTTTGACCGTCCTGAACCAACATTCAGAAAAAAAGAATTTGCAGGTTATCAATCAAAACGGCCTGAAATGGATATTACTCTTTCTTCTCAATTTGAAAAAATGCAGGACACACTAAAAGCAATTGGTATTCCTGTTTACAGTAAAGCTGGCTTTGAAGCAGATGATTTGATTGGAACAATATCAAAACAAGCCCAGGTTGATGAAGTAATAATAGTTACGGGAGATAAGGATATTTTGCAGTTGGTTGACAAAAAGATAAAGGTGTATATGCCAACAAAAGGTATGTCTGAAGGAAAAATTCATGAAGAGGAAGATGTAAAACAGAAGCTGGGAGTAACACCAAAACAGATAATCGATTACAAAGCATTAATTGGCGATTCATCTGACAATTATCCAGGAGTTGCTGGAATCGGGCCAAAAACAGCGGTTTCTTTAATTGAAAAATATCAAACACTGGAAAACATATATGACCATATTTCAGAGGTAAAAGAGAGTACTTCAAGGAGACTCCTTGAAGGGAGAAAGATGGGCTTTATGTGTAAACGCCTTGCAACAATAGTTACCGATGTCGATGTAGATTTTAATTTAGAACAGGCAAGAAAATGGAAAATTGACAATCCTGACGTAATTGATTTATTCAAAGATTATAGTTTTAAGACACTTACCAAAAGAGTTCAAGATGTGGGAAAGTTGGTTCAGTCAGATAACCAACTGACATTACTTTAAAAATATGAAAATTGCATTAGTACATGATTACTTAATTGACTTTGGAGGAGCAGAAAGAGTGTTGGTTGAATTACATAAGCTATATCCCAATGCTCCTATCTATGTTTCAATTTATAGAAAAAATAATCTTGGAAAGTTTGGCCAAGAACTTTCTAATACCAAAATAATTCAATCATGGTTTGGGTATTTGCCATTTGCCGATAAACTTATTTCTCCTTTAAGATTTTTATTACCTCTTGTCTGGAAAAGTTTTAATTTTTCTAACTATGACTTAGTTATAACTAGTGCTAGTTGGGCAGTTACCAAAGGACTAGCTCACGGTAAAACCACAGAGATTTGCTATCTGCACACCCCACCCAGATATTTATATGGTTATGATACTTCCAGAAACTGGAAGGGGAAATGGTTTTCAGGTTTAGTAAATATGTATGCCCTAATAGTTAATCATTTTATGAGACAGTATGATTTTAACCAAGCCCAGAAAGTGAACTATTTTATAGCCAATTGCAAAAATGTTGGCAAGCGAATTGAGAAGTTTTATAGACGATATGACTATCAAATTGTTTATCCTCCAATTGACTTAGAAAAATTTAAAAACAGAGAACCAGATAACCTGGCAGAAAAAGACTACTACTTAACTGGTGGAAGAATGGTTGCCGCAAAAAACTTTGACCTAATAATAAAAGCTTGCAAAAAACTTGACTTAAAATTAAAAATCTTTGGTGATGGACCTTCAAGGTCTCACCTTGAAGGTATAGGAGATAAGAAGATAGAATTTTTAGGCCAGATAGGTGACGAACAATTGGTCGATCTTTATAGAAATGCATTGGGCTTTATTGTTGCTCAAAAAGATGAAGATTTTGGCATTACTCCACTTGAGGCAGCTGCAGCAGGCTGTCCAACCATTACTTTTAAAGGAGGGGGGTATTTAGAAACAGTTATTGATGGAAAAACAGGGATTTTCTTTTCTGAATTGTCTGTTGAAAGTCTAACTCAAACATTAAGGACATTTGGAGCTGTTAAATGGAACCAAAAAATACTTCTTGAGCACGCCAGAAAGTTTTCTACTGAAAACTTCAAAAAACAAATGGCTATATTTGTAAATTCAGTGACTAAATAATAAACTTACCACTATGCCAGAATTACCAGAAGTCCAAGCGATTAAAAACCAATTAAACAAATATCTTCAAAACCATATTGTCGAAAGCGTTGAAGTAAAAAACAGAAGGATATTTCAAGGAGATGAAAAGGTTTTAGTTGGAGCACAGTTTAAAATCGCTAGAAGATTTGGTAAGGTTACTTCGATGGATTTTGATAATGGCTACTCAGTTGTAACGCACGTCAAAATGACCGGTCAATTTGTGTATCGTGGACCAAATCTTAAAAATCCTGCCCCACTTTCTCCAAAAGTTGCTGGGGGAGTTCCTGGACCACACACTCATGTCATTTTTACTTTAAACAATGGAGGAAAACTTTATTTTAATGATTTGAGAAGGTTTGCCTGGATGAAAGTTGTACAAACAGCAGAAGTTGAGAATTTGGATTTTATTAAAAAATTGGGACCTGAACCATTCAAGGATTTAACTAAACAGGTATTTAAAGAAATAGTATTGAAGAACAAAAGAGCAATCAAAGTAATTTTAATGGATCAAAGTAAAATGGGTGGTATTGGTAACATCTATGCCAACGATGCTTTGTTCTTGGCAAAAATAATGCCAGAGAGAAAAGCAAACACACTTACTGAAAGCGAAACTGAGAAATTATATGATGCGATTATTAAAGTTTTGGAAACAGGAATAAAACAGGGGGGTGCAAGTGAAAATGCCTTTGTAACTCCTGATGGAACAGAAGGCAACTATCAAGATCACAGTTTGGTATATGCTCGAGCAAGTCAAGCATGCCAGAATAAATGTGGAGCAAAAATTAAAAAGATTATGCTTGGCGGTAGAGGAACTTTTTATTGCCCCAATTGCCAAAAATGATTTCAAAAATTCACTTAACCAATTTTCGTAATTTTGAAGAAAAAATTTTGTCTTTTTCGCCCAAAACAACAGTTATAGTAGGCCCCAATGCCAGTGGCAAGACAAATATCTTAGAAAGCATATTTTTACTGGCAACTGGAAAAAGTTTTAAAGCTAAAGTTGAAGAGGATATGATCCGTCAAGGTGAAGAAGTAGGAAGAGTAAAAGGGTTGGTTGGTGAAAATAAGCTAGAAGTACTTCTTACTCGTGGAGAAGTAAGAATAACTAATACCTCAGTTACAAAAGTTTCAAAAAAGAAACTGACGGTGAATGGAGTTGCCAAGCGGCTTGTTGATTTTGGAAAAAATTTCCATGTCGTTTTGTTTGCTCCTGCCGACATGGATTTAGTTACCGAGTCCCCAAGCTTGAGAAGAAAAATTTTAGATATTGTGTTGTCACAGTCAGACTATGAATATCGAAGATCACTGCTCTCATATGAAAAGGGTTTAAGACAAAGAAATAAGTTGTTGATTAAAATAAGAGAAGAGGGAATTTCCAGAAACCAACTTTATTTTTGGAACAACTTGCTTATTAAGAATGGAAATTATATAGCCCATGCCAGGGAAGAGTTCATAAACTTCGTAAACAGTAGTGCATCTTTCAATGGAAAAAGATATGAAATTAAATATGATAAAAGCTCAATTTCAGAATCCAGATTAGATCAGTACAAGAATGAAGAAGTTCTGACTGGAACTACTTTAGTAGGTCCACACCGAGATGACTTTATTTTTTTTGAAGATGACAAAAGCTTGGATTCATATGGCTCCAGAGGAGAACAGAGAATGGCAATTTTGTGGCTTAAGATATCAGAGTTAAATTTTCTGCAAGAAAAAGTAAATGAAAAACCAACTCTTTTACTGGACGATATTTTTTCGGAATTGGATCATGAGCACAGGGATATTGTTATTCACATAGCTAAAAACCAACAAACAATCATAACAACTGCAGATCCACACTTCATTGAAGATTTTTCAGGGGTTGAAAAAATAAATTTACATGATAAGAAAAGCTGATGATATTGTTTCCCGCAGCAATTGCGGTAAAATAAGCTAAGTATGTATTCACCAAAGTATTCTATTAGTAATTCTATTTTAAGATCTGTTAGTGCTGTTGAGGCTGCTAAGGAAATAATTGAAGGTGCACCACTGGTTCCAACTTACGAAAAACAGTTTATAAATGATGCCATGATTAGAACTATTTATCATGGAACTCACATTGAAGGGAATGACTTAACCATGTCTGAGACTAAGAAAGTTCTTGAAGGACAAGAAGTATATGCCAGACCAAGAGACGTTCAAGAAGTAATCAATTACAGAAACGCTATTAAATTAATCGATGAAATAAAAACCCAACAGTCACCATATAATATTGATTTACTCAAGCGAATTCACGCTTTAACGGTTTATAGAATTGTTGCTGAAGAAAAAACTGGGGTATTAAGAAACACTCAAGTTGTAATTAAAGAAGAAGGAACAGGTAAAGTGATTCTCTCGCCTCCGCCATTTGTAGAGGTGCCGTTTCTCTTGGATGAATTTTTCAACTGGTTAAACTCTGACTTGGCTCGCGACGTCCATCCGGTTTTAAGAGCTGGCATTGCCCATTATGTGTTGGTGGCTATCCATCCCTTTGTAGAAGGGAATGGAAGGACTACACGAGCCTTGGCGATGCTTATAATGCTTCGGGAAGGCTATGATATTAAACGCTTCTTTGCTTTAGAGGAACATTTCGACACCGATTTGGCAGCATACTATGAAGTTTTCTTCAAAGTTGATGCCCAATCACCCAATATTGCCCACAGAGAATTAACCCCATGGCTTGAGTATTTTGCCAATGTTGTAGCAACGGAATTGACGCGTATAAAAGAAAAAATTAAAAGATTGTCTGTGGATTCCAGACTTAAAATGAAAATTGGAACTCAAATTGCCCTAACCGAGCGACAAATGAAACTAATGGAATTTTTTGCAGATCAAGGGGACGGGACAATGAAAGAGTTTAGATCAGTCCTACCTATGGTTTCAGATGACACGATACTACGGGACTTAACAGACTTGGTTAAAAAGGGAGTAGTTAAAAAAGAGGGAAGCACGAAGGCGGCGAGGTATAAGCTAATAAATAAGTAAGTAAAATAAATGAATCTGTCCAACCCACAATTTTTGTATGTAATCTTAATTTTACCAGGGCTTTTTGGCCTCACACTTACTGGGGAAGGGTTGTACCGATGTGTTCATGAGGAATGGAGTGGACTGGTGAGTATTATTTTTGGCTTGATGTTTTTGGTGGGAGTAATAGTTGCTTATTTATTTTTTTCTACATATCTTGGAACTAAAGTTTGAATCAAGTGGAGCTCAAAATGAGCTTGGAGTATAATGGGAATATATTTCAAGAAATATCAGACAATAAAATAAATAGCCACTTAGAAGTTACTCGAACAGATATCTCGCTTCTTCTATGGAGAAGACAGTTAATCATAAGGATGATTGAGCAAGGAAAAATAGATCCTGTTCAAGGTATGGACTTATGGGAAGACCAGACACGAGAAGATGTTATGAGAGAAGAACAAGAAGCATACATGAACCCAGATTCAACAAGAGAAGATTCACCTTTGGGAAGATTAGCCGGTGTTTATTTTAGAATCAATCCAGATCTTGAAATTGCAAAAAGATTTAAAGAATCAGAATAAGATGTTAGCTCCACCTGATGGACTATGTTAGAACTTATTTCAACTAAAATTGACAAATAAATCCTTGAACCATACAATTTGGTTGTGAAAATAATTCTTGCAAGTAGCTTTAATAATATTGCCAAAACTGAAGACGGCAAAAAGTACGCTGTTGCCATATCAGATGATAATCAGTTTCTAACTAATTTAAAGAAATATATACCTAAGTTTGATAGTGCCGTTATGGTTGCAAACGATCCAACTGACTTTGACACAACAGACTTTTACTCAGACTTGTTGTTTCAATCACTAGAGTTATCAGGACTGGATTTCAAAACAAAGGTTGTTTTTGATAATAGGAATAAAGATCTTGCGGAAGAAATATTTGCAAATGCAGATTTGATATTTTTAGCAGGCGGTAAAGTCGATGTCCAAAGCGTATTTTTTAAGGATATTAAAATGGCTAAATTACTACGAAGCAACAAAGCGTTAATTGTTGGTGGTTCGGCAGGAGCCATGAATTTATGTGAAACTGTTTTAAACTTCCCAAATTTTATCAAAGGTATTGGACTGTGCGACAAGATTATAGTTCCCCATTTTGACGGAGCGAACAAATCTTATAAGAGAGATGGTAATGACGAATATGACAACCTAATGGCTTTAAGTGTCAATCAAGAATTGATAGGAATTGATGAACACTCCTATTTACTTTTGACCGATAAAGAAGTTAAGCCTTTTGGTAATATATACCGCATAATAGATAAAATTTGTCAGAGGTATTGAAATACTACTATAAGATATATATACTCCTCACAAGTATATGGGCATATGTTGTGAATATCTTGACTATGTTGAAAGTGCCTTTGACGAGCATTTTTCCCAAAAAGGCTACAAAAGAGAGGAACCTGTCGCTGTCTCATCTCGTGTTGACCCAACTGTCGATTTTGTAGGTTCCAAAATCTCACCATTAAAACATTTTGTAATTGAGGGAAATATCTCCGAACAAGGCCACTATTTAATACAAGATTGCTTCCGTACAAAAGGTATAAAAAAACTCAAAACGCTTGAACCAAGTAGGTTTGGTTCCTGTTTTCGTACAATGGGAACCCTAACAAATCCAGACATAGAAAAAGTTGTCTTCGACACCTTCGACTATTTGGTAAATGAAATAGGAATTAATCCACAGGATTTATTGATAAAAATAAATATAGATGATGCAGATTTAATGGCAGCGACAAGTTCTGTTGTTGGAGATATTCGACGTGAGGAAAACGCAGCTGATGCTCACTACAAACATAGGTATGGACTTGACGAACAAGGTATTTTTGGACGAGATTTTAATATTGCAGTTCGTAAACGTAAAACAGATGAATTTGCTAGCGTAGGTACTATTGTCTTTATGGAACAAAACGATAATGGAATTGGTATAGATATGGGTATTGGCAATTTATCACTAGCTATGTGTAATTTTGGCATGGACAACACCCTTTCTGTTTCGAGAATGGCAGATGTAATCGATATAGATGATATTGAAGCGCAACGACTTGCAGATTCTCTTATGGGATTAGCTTTATTGCAAAAAGAACACGTCCAAGATATTTCATCACATGCCGACAGGGCTTCAAAAAATTTCCGTTGGAAGTTTAATAAGTATGAGGACGCTGTCGTGTATTGGAAGTCGCAGTTTGGGCTTAGCGACGAACAAGTTTTGGAATATAT
>JBBTWO010000076.1:0-9512 GCA_038062745.1 Patescibacteria group bacterium
TGGATGTTCACGAGCTTTAAGGTAGCCACCTGGCAAACTCCACACAGTTTGACGGTAGCTGTGTTTAAAAAGTAACACTTCATTTTTGTCATTCAAAAAAATTCCCGTAACTCCAATTAAAAATTGATCTTGCAAGACGCGCATGATCAACAATTGAAAATTTTTAGGAAGATGAAGTAATCTCCAGATTTTTGACAAAACAGCCTTCATATCGAATTTGTGTCTGCTTCAGAATCGGTTTCTTTTTTAAGTTTGACGTTTTCTAACTCCAGCTGGTGAATTCTTTTAGTCAGTTCGGCAACCTGCTGTTTTTCCTTCATTATCTTCTTGTCCTTACCAAACAAACTAATATTAGTAATAATTGTGTGGACAAGGTAAATGACATAAGACAGCAAAAGCCCAACCAACATCGAACCAATAATCACGTAATACAGTGGTAGATTGGGAATTGTGAAGTCAAGGAAGTGAAGCGACACCACCATGGTGTTTTGTAAAGACAGAAAAGCAATAATTGAACCACCTACAAGTAAGATAGTTAGTGAGAGCATGATCTATATAGTCTACACTTTAATACACTCCACGTACATTAATGTAAGAATCAAGTTATAAAGTCAACAGAGCAATTGACACCTATCAACAATACCAGTACTCTTAAAGATGTAATGGCAATAGCAACAGTTAAGCAAGAAACGGTAACAACTGAACAAGTAGTTCCAGCGGCAACTGGTGAGCATCCTCAAGTGGTTTACAACAAGAAAAAAACAATTTTTAGATTCAATCAAATTATCTGGTACATTCTGGGACTTATTGAAGTACTTCTAATGTTCCGGTTTATCTTGAAAGCTTTAGCTGCAAACCCAAACAGTAGTTTTGTTAATTTGGTTTACTCCTTAACCCGACCTCTAGTATCCCCATTTGTTGGTATTTTTGGCATAACCGTTGCAGAAAATTCAGTTCTGGAGTGGACAACGCTAATTGCAGCCTTGGTTTATTTGTGTGTTGCTTGGGGGCTGGTTTATCTTTTAGGGTTATTCTTCCCAATTACTCCTTCTGATGTTGAAGCACATCAAGAGCCTTCAATTTGAGATCAATCTTGATTATTTTGTTTGCTATCATCTATACAAACTGAGTCGTGGAGTTTTAATTTTGATTCATCTAGTAATTTCGCTACGGGTTTGGGAGCATTCTTCCACCCCAGAAAAGCCGTGAGGACAGTACTGCCACTCATAATAAAAAAGCCTTCTATTGTTAATGTAAGAAGTATACCTATTAGCACACCAATTACTCCACCTTTGAAAGACCAATGAATAAATAACCTATGCATCCTGGCAAGTGAAAAAATCAACAAAAAAGTTAAGAAAACAAGCATGAAGGCTGTAATGTAATTAGGCCTAATGTTGAAACTTCCAATTTTTAAATTGAAAGTAGTGAATGCAGCGGTGAGCAGATTTTCCATATATAAATGATATCAAATTTATCTACAATCCTGTTGTTTGAGAATCAAGATCTTGAAGATCAGCGTCAGTTGAACCAGGATCCGTGTTTTCAAGTTCTTTTTCGAGAGTTGTAAGATCATCTTTGTCAGAAATTCCAGAAGTAAGTGGTGTTTGGCTTGCCACATCTACTCCTTGAGACTTAAGCAAGTAATAAGAAGCAGCCGAAGCTCCAACAAGTACAATTGCTAAAACTAAAAGAATTATAATTAAACTTGAATTACCTTTATTCATCATTACTTTCCTCCTTTGCCGAGATTTCTTTTAAAGAAGCTAAGGCTTTCGTTACTGCTTTTTTAGCTATTTGGATACTTTCTTTGGTGTTTCTAATATCGTTGTGGAATGTATTAATAGTGGTTTTTACATTTAACCCCAGATTTTTCTCTTCTGTAATCTCAACTATATACGTTTTAACAGCTTGTTCAGCAAGTTTAACTTCAGCATCCTCAATTGCCTGTTTTGCTGACTCAATTGCTGTTTGTAAGTCAGTGGTATCTTTCCCTTGGGAAGAAAGTGTTTGACCACGGGCCTCAATTTTGGTTAAAAGCTGTGACAATCTCTCCAGTGTTTTTTCCCATTGAGCTAGCCATTTTTGATTTAACTTCACAATATTGGCATCAATTTTTAAAACAATTTGTTGTTTCTTGGTGTCTTCTATTTGGGCTACTTTTGTCTTAAATTCTTTTTCTTTTACTTTTCCCTCAGTAGTCGATTCTTTGGTTTTTTCCTGCAGACTTTTAAGTTGATTGAGACGTTTGAGTCTGGCTGACTGGCCACTTTCTTTTTCATCTGTTGAAGAAAGAACAGCAGCATTACTTGGGTTGACTGCTACTCCTAATATTTTTGGCAAATCTGTTTTTGGAGATAGAGAATTTACTAAGGATACAAAAGATACAAACAGTACCGCTAATTGGTGCATATTATTCTACTACTTCCTCTTCTTCATAAATTATATCAGAGGTAAGGTCTGAAGCTGTGCTTTTTTCATTCGGATCGGCAAAGACAAAAGTATTGACAAGCAAAGTATAGCTTTCTGATTCTTTACCAGTGACTACATAGATAACTCCCTGATCAATTGCCACCGTAAGAGTATTACCAGCCAATAAATATTGTTTAGCAGACATGCCAGAAAGGTTAACTGCCCCCACCATACTTGCTGTTTTATTGTCCTTTTCCCAGTCCATCAAAGTTTTATATTTTGTGTCTTTAATGCTCAATGTAAGCACTTCATTACCCTTGGCAATACTGACCACGCTATATGTATCGGCATCATCTGGTGTAACATCTTTGACACTATATCCAGACTTGTATTTAAATGAAAAACCAGAACTGTCTTTGTAAATTAATTCATTTGTATTCGGTGTTGGTAAAATTGTTGTACCATTATAAAAATCTGAAGAGGCTTGAGAATTTTTAGTATCTTTTGGCTTAAGCGTTAGATATAGACCAACTCCACCCGCGACAAGAAGAAAAACAATTAACACTAAGACTATGATATTAGTTTTTGACATTGATTATAATTAATATATCATTAATTTAATGACTTACAAAGATTTATTATTATTTGGGACAACAATTGGCCTGCTTGTCAGTTTATTTATAGTTTTTCCAGGCAATATTCAAGCAAAAAAAGTCTTACCTAGATTTACTTCTTCTACTTCTAATGCATCAAAGACAAATACAACAGCGGTAAGTAAAACAAAACCGCAAATAAGTGTCAAGTTTAGAAGCGACAGAAGAGCAATAATTGTTACCTTCAGTAATCTTCCTGTTGCAAAATCAGTTTCTTACAACTTAGTCTACACGGCAAATGGTGTTGAACAGGGCTTTGGAGGAAGTATAACTGACTTAAATGGAACTCAAACCAGAGAAATAGTATTAGGAACGTGCTCACATGGAATCTGCCGATACGATACAGCAATTAAAAATGCAAAATTCAGTGTTACCTATAAACTATTTAATGGAAAGACTTACGTTAAAAACTTCAAGTTAAAGATTTAATTAAGGTGTAGCCGTTGGGGATGGAGATGGAGAAACAGATGGCTTAGCTGTTGGTGATGCTGACGTTGATGGCTTAGGAGTTGCTGTTGAGCTTCCCTTTCTTGTTCCAGTAACTATTAAAATGTCGGACTTGGTGAGAGTTGAGGATGTCTTAGTCTCAAGTGAGGTATAAATTGTTTTTAATTTGGTAGTTAATTCATCTTGGATCTGACTTGGAACTTTAGATGAGAAAGTGATGGTTGTAGTCGTTGCATCCTGAGTTGCAGCATTGCCAACGGTTATGTTTTCAAATCCCATGGCTTTAAGGGTAGTTTGCAAAAATCCTGCTTCACCTGCAACACCAGTTCCATTTTGAATTTCAATTTTAATGTCTGCTTTGCTTATAGGGGCAGCTGTTGAGGTGGCTTCAGGTGTTTCAGTTGCTGTTTCTTCAAAAGCTGGTGTAGGACTTGGTAATTCTTCTTCCGATTGACTTTGAGTTAAGAAAAATCCTGCGACACCGGCAATAAGTAATAACAAAATAACTATAAGAAGCCACTTTGCTCCACTTTTGTTTTTCTTAATAGGTTGAGGTGGCACTTGGTTTTCTAAAACAGAAACCTGTGGTTCTTGGTTTTGATATTGTTCTTCCATGTTGCCCGATAGTATAACAATATTTTTTTATTGTCAACACTAGCAAAATACTTTACAAAACAATAATTTGGATTTATGCTGAAGTCTCAAATGCCCCTATCTGATTTTAGTGAAAGAATCGAAGATGTAGAGTTAATATTTCAACACCCAAACGGAGATGGTTCATTTAGGGCATTATGGGCAGAAATGATTACCGACCCTTCATTAGTCATACCAGAATTAGAAAAAAGAATGGCAGGGCTCGATGAACAAGATAAAAAAGAATTAAGAATGATTGCCGCTGGCATAGAATTTCTTAGGGACAAGCCAGAGGAATAAAGAAACCATAATTCCAACAATGCCCAAAACAACAAAGCTTTCCATATTGCCTGTTTTGTCTGCCAAGAATCCAGCCGATACTGGACCAATTACATAACCGATATTCACAGACATATCTCCCAAAGCTTCCAACTCATTTTCCAGATTCTGTTTTTTTAAAATAAGATCAGTAAATGCCCCTTTGGCAACTATTATTGCTATTACTGAGAAAGTTGAGGTCGCAAACACAAGAGCAAATAAAACAATAGGATTGTTTTCAAAGAATTTGAACAAAAGTAAAACCAGGGAACAAAGAAATAGACTCAAATAAATAGCTTTACTCTTCCCTAGACTTTTCTCTATTTGGCCAGTTAGCCAACCAAATAACAAAACTGGCAAGGAATAAGCTGCCATGAACATTCCATTTAGGGAGTGAATTGTTCTAAACTGCTCAGAAAACAGTGGTCCAATTGTCCAAAAAAACGCATCATAGATATTAATAAATAGAAACACACCAAGAATTGGAAAAGCAAATTTGATTAATCCCCTCCAAATGTGCAATTGCTTAAAAAATGACATTGTACTTTCTTTTTGGGGTCGTAGATATTCAAAGTGGTGAATCTTTAAATAAACAAGCAAACTTATAAAAACTGATAGCGAGATCAGCAAAAATCCCCAAGCGAGTGAATATATTTTCCAATCAACCAATGCAACTATCACTAGCCCTGCCAATACTGGTGCAATAACATGGCCAATTCCACGGAAGACATCAATAACCCCAAAGCTTGACGCGTGCTCCTCCGGAGCCATCTTACGACTAACAAAGTCGTAACTTCCAAAACCCAACAAATCATAATACATACCCCATGAAGCCATGGCGATAAGATAAATAAAGACTGATTTTGCCTGCCATAATAGAAGGGGATGAATAAAACTCACTATGAACATAAGTAAAAACAATCTCCTGAAGTGTGGTTTTTTAATAATGCCACTTATACCAATATCAAATAAGGCTCCAAAAACAGATGAGCTGGCATAAATAATTCCCATGGCAGTTTTACTTAACCCCTCACCGGTAATAACAATTGGCGTAATGTAGGAAATTATCCCATCAAAAATTGACCAAAAGAGCAATACTGTGGAAAAAAGATATAAGTGCCTGTGTTTTAAGCCGTAAGTTCTAACGTGAGTATAAAGGTGTCTAAATGAGGACATTAATTAAAATTAGCATTTAACAAGTTTAAATACAATTTTTATTTAACTTCCAAAAGTTCAACCTCAAAGATTAGGGCGGCATTACCTGGAATAACTGGCGGGGCACCGGCCGCACCATATCCTAATTCTGAAGGAATAGTTAATTTTCGCTTGCCTCCCACTTTCATACCTTTTACTCCTTGATCCCAACCTTTAATTACTTCTCCTGCTCCCAATGTAAATGTAAACGGAGTTCCACGGTCGACTGAAGAATCAAATTTGGTTCCATCAGTAAGAGTTCCAGTGTAATGAACAGTTACGGCTTTGCCATCTGTTGCCTCTATTCCTGTTCCAACAACTATATCTTCAATTTTCATTGTTGTTATTTTAGCATCTTGGGGGTTAGGAGAGCTAGTCACAACTTCGGCTGGAGGAGTTTGAGGGGACAATTGATTTTGATATTGTTGTTCTTGTTGTTGAGCCCAATCATTTAAAAATAAAAAACCAGCAAACATAGCAATCATTACTAGAACTGTTATTATAGCTACATTTTTCATACAAAGGTATTTTAAAGTAAACCGACAAACATTGAAAGCCCATTTTGGTATAATTCCAAGAAATGTTAGAAAGAAATTCGTTTGACATATCACAAGTAAGTATTCAAGACATTAAGCTAAATAAAGACTTAAGAAATTTAATATTTACGAACCAACAATTAACAATTCAATACTTGGCTATAAGAATTGTTAACAATGGAGTGTTTAATGTTCCAAGAGCAACTGACGACGAGGAATTTCAAAAATGCATTGGCTTAAGTGTAAGTTTTTTTGAAAACAAAAGAGAAATGCGCAATGGACTAAGAGTTGAAGATTTGCTAGACATGGCGCAATGCCTAGCAAAGGGTGTGGACTATATTTCCAGACAAACTTATAGATCATTGAAAACGCCTGACGAGTTATTATTCTTAATGACCAGAAGAGCCTTCCAACTTAGAGTATCTGAATATTTGCTTTATCCAACATCCAGACAACCGGGTGAAGTCGTAAAAGTTTTTAGAGAAAATTATGGAATATCCCCTGGTGAAGTAAATATAATTTTAAAGAACATGGAAAGCTCAGGCAACACTAAAGGTGCAATAGCTTTAGATATGCAAGCCAGAGAAGATTCATTTCAAAGATACAAAATATTCACTGGAATTAAAGAAAGATTGGCAATAAAACAGTCCCAACACTTATTTAGGTAATTGAGGATAGTGGCAGTGCTTGAAGTGCTAGTTAAATAGGATACCCACACAAGGCTATTTGAGTTAATTATGGAAGGACATTTCCAGATCCAGGTTCAGAAAGAATATTCCCTGCTTCATAAACAACATTTCCTCTTAAGGTTACCCTTTCTACTCTATCTAGTACTCTTCTTCCTTCAAACGGCGTTGTATGTGGTTGTGTTTGGAGATCTTCTCCATGAATTTCCCAAGGTTCATCTCTAACAACCTCAATAAAAGTATCAGGTTGTTCTGGAAGTCCAAAAACAAGTACAGGACTCGTATGTGTAACTTCCTTTATTCTATCTAAGGTAATTTTTCCAGCTCTCTCAGCCATTAAAAGTACTGGTAAAGTGGTTTCTAATCCCGTTACACCTGATGGTGGTCTATCCGACTCCTTTTCAGCCCTAGTGTGAGGAGCATGGTCAGTTGCTACCATATCTATAGTTCCATCATTTAAGCCATCCCACAGAACCTGCATATCAGAGAAATCACTTAGTGGTGGTTTCATTTGATGATACACATCAGCACTCCAATGCGAACTTTCGAGCAAATGATGGGGAGTAACTTCCGCAGATACTCTGTCTCCTCTTTTTAGCTTTGCTTCAGAAATTTGATAAACTTCATCGGCCAAACTTACATGGCAAACATGTAATCTTCGATCATATTTTTCAGCTAACCTAATTGCGGTTTCTAGAGTATTTCCTTCTGCATGAACTAGAATGGGTTGAGGAAAATCCCATCTTCTAAATATCCCATCCAGTTTAGTTGGGTCAGCAACTACAAAACCTCCAGTTGTATTGTTCATATAAATCTTAAGCCCATAAACATAATCGGCAGACTCTGCAAAATTTTGCTCTTCATCCCCCATTGTTCCTAAATGAAATCCAATGTCACAATGGCTTTGCTCTGACCCTAATTCTCTTTTTCTATCAAGTAATTTTCTACTCGTTACAAGTTGTACATTGTTGGGCATATCTATAACTGTAGTTACACCACCAGCTAAAGCAGAACGACTACCTGATTGGAAGTTCTCTTTATACTCTTGTCCTGGAGTTCTAAAATGGACATGTGGATCAACCAAAGATGACAATCTCAATATTTCACCCATATATTTTTGCCTCGGTTCCTACTAATTCACTAACACTATTGCAACCTTCCCTTTCTAGTTCTTCAATAATTCCAGCATTTATTCTGCCTGGTAAAGTAGTCCCTTCTCCTCTAATTGCTGTAACTATTTGAACTGCTCGTGCTCCAACTCTAATCTTTTCCAAAGCTGTTTCTGCACTATTAACACCGCCAACACCAATTACTTCTACCTGACCATTAGTTTCATTATAAATATGAGCGACTTTTTCAGTGGCCATTCTTCTAAAATCTGAGTCATTACCACTAAATCCTCCCATCTCATTTCTCCATTGCTCACCATATTTTGCTTTCAAATCTGGCCTTACTGTGGTATTTGTTGCTATTATTCCTGTTAAACCATTATCAGCTACGACTTGAATGACATCGTTCACTGCATCATTCGTTAGATCGGGTGCAATCTTTACGAAAAGAGGTTTTCTTTCACCCATTTCATCCATAGCTCCATTTACTGCTTGAACAATATCTGTGAGAGGTTCTTTATCTTGAAGCTTTCTTAATCCTGGAGTATTAGGAGAAGATACATTAATTACAAAGTATCCCGCGTCTTCATAAAGTTTTCTAGCTACCACAGCATGCATCTCTGGAGCTGCTTTATCTGGAATATCTTTATTTTTACCAATACTTACTCCAATTGGGATTCCACTTTCTCTATATCGTCTTAAGTTCTCCGCCACAACATCTGCTCCTGGAGTATTAAAGCCTAACCGATTCATTGCAACTCCTGGACCAATCATCCATTGGCGAGGTTTTGGATTTCCAGGTTGTGGATATGCTAATACTGAACCTACTTCCACTCCAGAAAATCCCAATTTATGAAGTCCTGCAACTGCTCTACCCACTTTATCCCAGCCTGCACCAACCATTACAGGATTATCTAGTTCAATGCCGCCAACAACTACATTTAATCTTCCATCAGTGAATCTACTTCTTTGATATGCAAACTGCTCTAGAAGTTTTAGTGTTAGAGGATTAGCTTCTGCTAAATGTAGTGCTTCTCTTGCTCTTACGTGCCATGTCTCACTATCTCTTTGATCTAATAAGGGGCTGACAATTTTTTTATATATTTCCATTTACATTTTAAGAGAGATGAAAGGAGTTATCTTAAATTCAGATATTGCCTTACTTCATTATATTGTTCTTCACCAATTCTTTCTGTTCTAAGGCCATATTGAAGCAATTGGTCAATTGTAAATGCTGATCTTAAAGTATAACCAAGTTCTGCTAATTGTTGGGTTGCCCCCTGTTGTCTATCTACCAAAACAACAATGTCAGTAACTTTATACCCCATCTGCTCAGCAGCTTGAATGGATTCAAACTTTGTATGTCCTTGGGTTGCTAGATCGTCAATTATCCTTAAGGTCTCTCCTTGGTGATTATCCGAATCTCCTAAAGTGATCTTTCTTCCTGTATTAGTTTGTTCCTTGCCAAATACATCATCTTTTACTGGAATGCCAGAATGCTCAGAATATGACCTGGCAAGTGGG
>JBBTWO010000077.1:0-16281 GCA_038062745.1 Patescibacteria group bacterium
GAGCCATCATAGTGTGTTCTGCAGCCGCTCCAGGTATTCTTTCGTAGTCACGATAGACCGCAGGGTAGCCAATGTTTGTACCACCATCCATAGCGTTACCCGTTGCATACCGCCAATCAAGTTTTGCGAGTAATTCAAAGGCGTCAACTTTCTTAGCGACATCGCCCGATGGTTTAATTCCACCTGGACAGTTCTTACAAATATTGTTGGCACCACCAACATGTAGGAATATTGGGAATTTAGCATACTCAGCCGCCCAATTAATGAAATATACTCTAGCACTTCTAACCGGACCGATTTTAGTATCCTCTGCAGATACGCCACAATAAAAGACATTTAAAGTTCTGGTTATTCCACCCTCGGCAACAGCTTCATAAGTAATGTCAGCTTTGGAAATCCCAGATTGAGGCCGAGAATCCTTGTGGTTTTCGATTACAGCTAAAAGTGGCCTTCTGTCTTCCCAAATCTTTCTTTCATCTTTAGTGTATTTTAAACCATTTATTGGACATTCTTCTGTTTTTGGCTGATTAAGGTTTATTCTTGATTTTGGACTAAGAGGTGTTCCACCATCACCCACTCCTTTGTTTAGATAGCTAAATGCTCCCCAAGAGATGCCCGTTGAAATCAAAAATAGCCCCAAAAAGCTAAGTATTAGTGTTGTGGTTTTGCTAGTTAATTTCATATGTTTTAAAAATTAATTGTATCTTATTTAAGACTTTGAAGCTAATTCTACAGCTCTTATCTCTTCACGAGAAAGCTCCTTGTTAGCTTTTCCTTCCTTTATTGATTTTATATAAAATCTTGTTCGATCGCGAGTATGTAAACCAGTTAGTACAAACCCATTTCCCACTCCATCAAGTACTGATAGTGAAAAACTATGATCCCCTCCAGTATCGTTGAAAGGATTATACCTGACAAGCCCCAATTTTTGGATATGGTTTAGTCCTTCCCTCTTAAGAATATCAATCTGGTTAAAAATATTTTTAATATCTTTTTGGTTTTTAGTTTCAGAAGACAATACTTCTTCTAAAATTTTTCTTAAATCAGCATCTTTTGTCTTACCTAAGAGTTTTTTATAGTGATTTACTGATTGAAAAAGAAAAAAACTTAAAACAATTAACCAAACAATAGTGACCGCAAGCAAACCAATTGTTGTATTAAATAACATTTTATAACCTGGAGTCATTGTATTAACTAAACACCATGTAAGTCAATCAGGCTTGAAGCTGTCAAGAGGGGAAAATATTTTCACGAAATTTTAATAATCTTAAGTATAAAACTAACCAAAAACGCCAATATATTGGCATAACATTGTTATTTCAGCCTGGAAAAACAAACTACTACAGGCTAAGTGAATACGCATTTGAAGCTAGTCAAAGCTCCAGGCAATGATATACTATTTCCAAATTTTAACTTGAATAAATTCAAGGTTAAAAATTATCGAAAGGAGGTGACTTAAATAATATGTACTGTGTTAAATGTAGAGCAAAAAGAGAAGGAAAAGACCTTCAAGAAGTAACCATGAAGAATGGTAAACCCGCAATGAAAGGTGTTTGTGAAGTTTGCGGAACAACAATGTTCAGAATTGGTGGAAAAAAATAAACCAATTTTGAAACAAGAAGCAAAGGGCACCCCGTAAGGGGCTCTTTGCGTATCAAGAAAAATAGCTTTAAATGTTTTATGCACAATTTGCAAAAGGTTTTTAATTGTTTCAGTGATAATTACACAACTGTTCCCTTAGAAGTATTTGGATCAGATGCATATAAAACTTTAATTTCCACTCTTCTTTCAGCTAGAACCAATGACAATATAACTCTTAAAGTGTGTCAAGAAAAGTTGTTTGTAAAAGCCCCCAATATCCGAAGTTTAAACAATTTAAGTAAAATAGAAATATCCAAATTAATTTATCCAGTTGGATTTTACAAAACAAAAGCAAAACATCTTAAATTGTTAGCCAACAAAATACTAATCGACTTTGACGGCAAAGTTCCAAACACGGCAGAAGATCTTATGTCGCTTGCGGGTGTTGGCAGGAAAACTGCTAATTTAGTTTTAAACAGAGCTTTTGGAATTCCTGCAATTGCAGTCGATACTCACGTCCACAGAATTTGTAACACTCTTGGTTGGGTGAAGACAAAAACACCCCAAGAAACCGAACTCAAATTAAATAAAATAATTCCTAAAAAATACTGGAGTCAAATGAACAAATTATTTGTTTCAATAGGCAGACAATATAGATCTCAAAAACAATTGGAGGAATTTTTAAAGAAATATAAACTTATTTAATCTCCTAAAGTAACTTGACCCCAAGTATATAAGAAAGTGATAACAACTATTCTGGAGATGCTACCTTCTTTATTTTTGTCTTCATGATAGCTAAATAAATTTATTGGCTTTTTGAACTTCTCTACTACTCTTTGAAAAAAGAATTTATTTTTTTCCAATCTTTCTTTTATTTTAAGAATGTTTTCAGTGGTAGTGGTTAATTGAAGACTACTAGAATTATCCTTCATTGCATCGTTAACTTTATATGCAATTATACGAGTATCTTTATTCAGTACATATTCAGCCGTATTTTTAGTGCCTCTAAATTTTTTTAACTTTAATATGTCAACGAACACTTTGTCAGCAGAATCAATATCGGGAACATCAATGTTAATCCAGGTAATTAAGTATTTAGCCATATGTGTTCTATATTGTTATTGTAACCGGTCCATCTAAAATTGTCTCGATTATCATATATTCTCCAAATCTTCCAGTTTCTACGCTTATTCCATCTTTTCGCAAGGTCTCCACAAAATACTCGTAAATCTGTCTTGCCTTTGTTGGCTCTTCAGCCTTAATAAAAGATGGTCTATTTCCGGTTTTGGTGTCGGCATAGAGAGTGAATTGTGATACTGCAAGAACTTCTCCACTGACATCTTTAATTGACAGGTTCATTTTGTCGTTTTCATCAGACATAATCCTCAATTTTGACACTTTTATTGCAAATTCAGCAGCTTGCTCCAGAATATCTCCAATTCCAACTCCAACCAAAATAAACAGCCCCTTATCAATTTTACCCACGGTTTCCCCAGAAACTGAGACTGAAGCGCTTTTAACCCTTTGGATTACAAGTTTCATAGACAGGCTCATTTTAGCACACTTCGTGGCTAAACTTGCATTGGCAGGGTATAATAGACATACTCTGGATGGAGGGTAATTACTCTACCCGTTAAGGATAGAGAGGAAAGTCCAGGCAGCAGATAGACAGGCTGGTAGCCGTAAGGCTACACGCGTAAGCGCTAGTCAGAGCAACAGAGACTATGTCGGCTGTTTAACTCTAAAGGTTAAAACGCACGAGTGAAAAGGGCAATCCTCGCCGCTGCAACCTCCGATCAGGAAAGGGTGTCTACCCCGTTTGTATCCTAAAGTGAGGGCTTAGATAGATTATTACCGAGAAACAAAACTTGGCTTACTACCATCCAGAGTATAAAATGGCTCGCATTGTTAAGTGCGGGCCTTTTTAGTGGAAAAACTACTTAGTAAACCTTGAGTGAAGAAGAGACTCAATGGAAATTACAACCGGAACAGAAAGAATAGCTCCCGCCACTCCTGCCAACTCAAATCCAACAATAATGGAGATTAAAGTTACCACCGGACTCAAGCCGACTGACTTTTTCATAATGTTTGGGACAAAGACATAATTCTCAACTTGCTGAATCAAAAATGCCAATGCACCAGCTGCTACTCCACTCCAAGGAGATACACTAAAACCAACCAACACTGCTGGAATAGCTGCAATAATGGGTCCAAGCATCGGAACTATTTCCAAAAATGCCGCTAATATTGCGAGTGGCAAAGCATATGGAACACCAATTAACAACAATCCAACATACATTGATAATCCCACCATCAACATTAGTAGTATTTGACCTCTCGCCCAACCACCTAGTCTTATTTCTAATTCCCTCAAAGTGGTCTTAAAAGCTAGAGCTTTTTGTTCGCCGAAGAAGTTTTCTATTTCCTTCTCCATGTTTGGCCAACCTATCACCAGATACAAAGAAATTATTATTATTGTAAGTATCGTTAAGGTATTCGAAAAAATAGACACTACAAAACCAACCAACTGTTGAGGAACATGGGACAATTGATTAGTTAATTCCTGAGCAAATGTTTGATTAAGATTTAGCGGCAACTGAACATTAGAAACAAAGCCTGGCAAACTAGAAGCAAATCCAGTAGTTTGTTCAATTAATCCCGGAATGAGTTCAGAGACACTCAACCCCAACAAACCCATAAGCAATAAATATATTACTACTGCCGAAATTGCCCTTGGCACCTTGTACTTGGATAGTTTTGTTACTAGAGGATTAAGAATTAAAGTTATGAGCAAAGCCACAAAAATTTGTAGAATTATGTCGCGAATCGAAAACAGCAGCCAGAGAACAATTCCAAATACGGCGGCGAAAATTATTGTTCTGTGGGAGATTTCTATTTTTCTTGGCATTCTTAGCTAGCGTACCATTTTTTGACCATCTTTTCCAGCTTTTCTTGGTAATTTAAACCTGAAACATCGAACCAAAAAATCCGTTTGTCTTTTTTGAACCAGACCATCTGGCGCTTAACATAAGCTATTTCATTTTGAACCCATTCTTTCAGCACCTCCTTAACTTCTTTAGTATCGGCAAAGTAATCTTTCCATTCTTTGTAACCCATGGAGCTCATGGATTGATCATCCCAGGTTACGCCGTCTTTCAGGAGGTTTTTTATTTCTTCAACAATACCTTGTTTGAATCTTTCTTGCACTCTTTTTTCAATTTGGTTTTTAACCAATTCTTGGGGTCTGGTTAAGCCAATAAATAAACTGTCATATTTTGGTTTATTTCTCTGGGTAATCTTGACTCCTGATTCCGCTACTTCGATTGCTCGAACTAAGCGTCTGGGGTTTACCCTATCAGATTGGTTCATGCTGGCAGCTTTTAGGGAATCAAATTGAGCAAGAATATCAAATAACTCTGGTGGTGTTTTGCCTTCTAAAGTTGCCCTTAAGTTTAAGTTGGGGGCAATACTGGCTGTCCCAATTCCATCAACAATAGATTTAATATACAAACCAGTTCCCCCAGTAAGGATAGGTAGTTTGTTTCTGTTTGAAATATCCTCAATTACATTATTAATAATATTTTCATATTCTGAAACACTAAATTTTTGCTTAGGATCTACTAAGTCATATCCCCATATTTTTATTCCCTGTGGCAAGTCTTTTCCTGTTCCAATATTCAGCTCCTTATAGACTTGCCTGGAATCAGCAGAAACAATTTCACCATTAAATTTCTTTGCCAGTGTTAGTGCCAAATTAGTCTTGCCAGTTCCTGTTGGGCCACATACAATAAGAAGTTTTTGCATTTTTTTTATTTAACTACTTGCACTAGTGTAATGTTTCAATGAATACTTCCAAAATCTTAATGACAAGAACATAAAGACAAAACCAAGCAAGAGTGACACAATAACAGTTTGAACATTAAGTATTCCAATAAGTCCCTTTGCAGGGATACTAAACATAACACCAACAGGTAAAACAAACAACAAAATTCCTTTAAGTGGCTGCTTATAAATGTCAATTGGGAACTTCCCCAAAGAAGTAATATCCCGATAAATCATAATTGTGTGATCTATTTCTAAGGTTAAAATCCCCAATCCCAAAACAAAAATATGGAAGGCAGTAGCAATTAGAAAACCATTAGTTGCCAAGACAAACCATAAGGCAGCTTCACCTAGTGAGGGATGCAATCTCAACCCAACAGTTATTAGTGAAAAGACAATCACTGGCAAAAAGGCAAAATCGATAACATCTGCTCCAGTTGCCAGAGATTTGAATAAAGCACTAAACGGTTTGGAAAGAATTAAATCAAATGAACCACTAACCACTTGGGGCCTAAATCGATAAACTTCTCTAAACAGACATTGAGCAAATGTATCTATGAAGTAAAAGGTTAAAAAGAAAAATAAAGTTTCATCTAAGCTATATCCAGCTAAATTTTTGGTTCCTTTAAGTAAAAATATTATGAACAAATATAAAAAACCAAACCTGAAAATTTTTCCAAAAAAGAAAATGAAAAAACCCAACCTCTGAGATAGGACACTCAAAAAAGAAGCTTTTGTCAGCTTTAACCAAATCTTAAAATAATAATTTATCCTGCTCATTTATTTTCCTTCGGCTTTATATGTTTTTATTCCCTTTTTCCACACTAAGTTGACCACAATAAAAAGAATTAATATCCAAACACCAGAAGTCACCAAAGAGACACCAGTTTGTGCAAAACTAAGCTTCCCAAGATAAATTTGTAGAGGCATAAACAATAAATAGGGGAAAGGTAAAACATTAATTACTTTTTGAATTGGGGCAGACAAAACATCCAATGGAATAATCCCTCCACCCAAAAAATCTGTAAACAGTAAAAGTAAAAAGGCAAAACCCCAAGCTTGCTCTAAATTCCAAAAGGTAAACATGGAAAACAAAAATATAAGCAGAGAATATAAAACTATTGCAAACACTAACGACATCACAAATGCTAACAAATAAATTGGTTGAATTTGGAAAAAGAATGGCGGTCGTAATATCAAATACAAGACAGTAATCTCAAAAAAAGCAAAAAGAATATTGAGTACTTTACTTGCTATATCTCTGGTAAACCAAAACTTAAAATAACTTAATGGTTTTAGTAAGTAATTAGATAACTCTCCTCGGGATATTTCCCCAGCTATCTCAAACGACTTGGCCGAAAGAACAATTGGGCGAACAACGACTAAACCAAAAACATAAGTCAATATTTTAGCTTTGTCGTACCCAAATGCAATTTTGTTTGGATCTGAAAAAACTGTATCCCACAAGAAAAATATCAAAAAAATCTGGATAACATTTCTTATCCTCCACATTACAAAATTAATCGGGTAAGCCAACTCTTGTTGGAAAGATAATTTAAAAAGCGTCAGATATTTTTTCATTTTTTCTTTAGGCCGCCTTTGAAGACCTGGCGGATGATATCTTCTATGGGGGTCTCTTCAATTGTTAGATCATCCACCAAAAATGATTGCAAAAGCACTGCTGCAGCTGAAGCAGTGGCTGGACGGGGAACCGAAATAGTTACAAATGGCAAATTTATTTCTTTTATCTCTCCAATACTTTCCAATTTCTGAAAATCCACCTCTTTTGACAGTGATACTTTAATGATCTTTTCTTTAGCAAAATGATTAACTAGATCACTCAAGTTTCCATCAAAAATTATTTCTCCGCTGTCAATAACAATCACACGTTTAGCAATATTAACCAAGTCATCCATATTATGGGAAGTTAAAATTATTGTTGCTTCAAATTTTCGGTTATAGTCAACAATAAAATCGCGCATCTTTTGTTGGGCTATTAAATCAAGTCCAATTGTTGGCTCATCCAAAAATACGACTTTGGGATTGTGAAGTAGAGCCGCCACCAATTCCATTTTCATTCTTTGTCCCAAAGATAATTTCCTGACAGGAGTGGCAAGTAAGTCTTCAACGTCTAAAATTTTAATGAGTTCTGAAATTGTTCTTTGATATTCGCGGGCTGGAATTTCATAGATGGCTTTGTTTAATTCAAATGTTTCTTGTGCAGGAAGATCCCACCACAACTGATTTTTTTGCCCCATGATTAAAGAAATTTTTTTGAGATAATCATGCTTTCTCTCCCAAGGAGTGTAGCCTAAAACATTTACAAATCCTGCTGTAGGGTAAAGTATCCCTGAAAGGATTTTTAAAGTGGTTGTTTTCCCTGCACCATTTGGGCCAATGAAGCCAACTAACTCACCAGGCTTGATTGAAAAACTAATTCCCTTGAGAGCATTAACCAATCTTCTTTTTGGTTGAATAAGTGAAGAGATGGTTCCAGTTAATCCTTTTCCTTTTTGATTGACCTCAAAGTTTTTAGTAAGCCTTTCAACGATAATAGATCTATCCATTAAGCCAATTATACTCTACCCTAAATTTAGGCTCCACCTGATGGATAACATTAGAACCTACAATTTATCTAAGGTTTAGAAGCAACAACAGTTTCAGTCATTATTTTAGATTCTATCTTGTCATCAAATTTGATATTAGCTTTTGACTGTTGGATTTCTGTTGGAGTGTCAAAAAACATAATTTTCCAGCCAGCTTTTTCATACAGTGGTTTTACTAAATTTCTTTGTGTTAAATATCCTCTGCCCTTAATCCATAAGCAGAATTTAATTATGTTTAGTCCTTGTGGTTTAGTCCAATTCATAAACCCTTCAACAACCTCCTTGTGATACTTTTGATCTATTTCTTCGAGTAAGCCTGAAGAGAGTACTAAGTCATACTGCTTTTTCCCCTTGGCCTGTTGAATGAAATCTGCCTGAAATGTGTTTATTTCCACTCCCGCTTTTAAAGCATTATCTTTAATTCTTTGAACACCAGTTTCAGCATATTCAATTGCATCAACAATATATCCCATCTTAGCTAAAGGAATTGCATATCTTCCATCTCCAGAAGCAATATCGACAGCAGTTAACCCTTGTCTACCTTTTATAAAATCACTTGCAAACCCCAATAGTTTTTCGTTTGGGGCTCCATATCCCTCGTTGTGCTTCAACCAAAAGTCTTCCCACCATTTTTGGTTTCTAGAAGTCATTATTTATTATATCAGCTCCATCTGATGGACTATGTTAGAACTTACAAAGTACAATAAGTTATGGATTTTTGGTTAACAATTGGTCAACTCTTCTTTTTATTAACAGGGTTGTTTGGTTTAATCACCGGTTTGTATGGCATCTACTATAAAAATCTTCATATCCAAGGTGGAATAAGTATGTGGCAGATATATGTAATTCCAATTAAAGGTGGTAACTTTAGTAAAAAACTTAACCGGGGGATGGGAACAGCAATTTTGTTTATTGTCTTTGGACTACTCGTATCTATACCAGTATCTTTTTGGATGATCTATAAAAGTGGCTTGTACAGTATACAAACAATTCTAATTTTGACCTCCATTGTCTTGGCATGGTTTTGGGTTGTTAAAAAATCAGAATCTACGCTCTTGAATGAAAACCTGTATCAAAAAGCCAAAAAGTTTAAAAACCCTCCACCAATGCTGAAAAAATACATAAAAGAATATGAACAAAGAAAGAGAAGGTAATCAACTCCAACCTGATGGATTGTATTAGAACTTATTTTATAAGTTTATTGACTGTTTAAGATAATGTCTCTTATTCGTTTTGCAACCTCTGGAGTCATTTTTGGAAATCTTTCAGGTAATTTGGGTGTAGATGGCAACACATTTTCTTTATCTAACTGATTAAGAGGTTGTTTTTCTTGAGGTATTTCTGAGTTGTCATCTAGATTTCTGTTTTCTTGCTCTATTGCCATATTGTAAATAGTATGATTAATTACAAACTCAAAATCAACTTTTCATTTGCTTCACCCAATGGATATGCTAGAACTTATTTCTCACCTGCAAACACTGTTCGTCTAGAATAGCCTTCTTTATCAATGGGGAGTAATTGTTCCCCATCTTTTCTCCAAAATGCGTTATCTATAGCTAAAATTCCTCCTTCAGCTAATAAAACTTGGGAGGCAAAAATTAAATTGCTTCTTAACTCAATCAATTTTGGGTGTGCATATATGTCGTTTGGCCAACCAAAAATACGAGCTATGTCTGGAGAAACATTATTACCTATCATATTATTACACTCAATAATTGAAATATTGTCATCAGAATTCAAAAAATGGAAAATATCCATATTTTCACCTAACAAGTTAAATACATTTCCATATTCTCCACCTACATGTTCATAAAGTCCCAATTCCCTGTCTACTATGTCTGGCTGAGAAATATCAAAATTGATTACTTTTGCACCAGTAGTGGCAGCAATTCTAGGAAACCATGGTTGACAAATCTTGTCGCCAGGACCTCCACCAATAGAAACTATGGTTGTTCTGGATAAATCTTCTGCTTCAATTTTAACCAACCCAGTTAACATGGTTAATCTCTCGACATTTTGTTTACGAATTCTGTCTTGGAAATTTAAGCCAAGCCATCCTGACCTCTGTTGAAGTAATTCCATAGGAGGTTATTATATCAAATTGGAGGAAATTAGCTTCACCCGATGGATATGTTAGAACTTATTTATTTTGAAACTTGTTTTCTAAGTTTCTTTCCTGGAGTAAATCTTGGAGCTCGGTGAGATTTAATTGTTACAAACTTTTCAGTATTAGGAATCTTTACAGTTTTACCTTTCATGGTTATTACCCTGAAAGTTCCAAAACCTGAAAGAACTATTTTTTCTCCTTTAGCAAGGACTCTTCCAATTTCATTTAGAAGTACATCAGTTGCTTCAGTTGCTCCTTTTTTGGTTAAATGAGCTTTTCTGGCAACAAGTTCAACAAGTTCTTTCTTTGTCATAGTCTTAGCTTTGAATGTTAGTTTATAACACCTATTATGTCAAGTATGTGGGCTTTTTTACGAGATTAACGTTAGTGAGCAGCAGTGGTATCAATTATTCTTCTTTCTCTAATAACCGTTACTTTTATTTGTCCTGCATACTCTGCTTCTTTTTCAAGTCTGCCGGCAATGTCGTGAGCCAAAATTGTCATTTTGTCATCATCAACTTCATCTGGATTAACAATAACTCGAACGTCGCGTCCTGCTTGGAAAGCGTAGGCTTCAGACACTCCCGGGAATGAGTGGGCAATTTCCTCAATCTTGGTCATTCTCTTTACATATTCAGTATGGGGTTCATATCTGGCTCCAGGACGAGATCCAGAAATTGCATCCGCAATCCAGACGATTACCGACTCAATAGAAGAAAATGGTCTATCTTCATGATGTTCAGCAACAGTAGCAACTACTTCTTTCTGGATAGCAAATCTTTTAAGCGTATTAACACCAACTTCAACGTGAGTTCCTTCTTCATCAGTAACAACTTTACCAATATCATGCAATAAGCACCCCAAACGGACAGTATCAACATTTGCTCCAATTTCTTGAGCAATGGCAATTCCCATCTTTGTTTCCTCAATTGTATGAACTGCAAGGTTTTGACCATAAGAGGTTCTAAATTTATATCTACCAATTAATTTAACAAGATCAACTGGCAAGTTGAATACTCCACACTCTTCAACAATTCTTTTTCCTTCTTCTAATAAAACATCATCCATTTGACGTCTTGTCTGACGAATTGCTTCTTCAATTCTTGAAGGTTGAATTCTGGTGTCTTTGATTAGTTCCTCCAAAGCGCGCCTAGCAATTTCACGTCTAATTGAATCAAAGGAAGAAATTTTGATAATGCTGCTTTCGTCCATTTCAAGTTCTACTCCTGCTTCTTTCTCAAACGTTCTAATGTTTCGGCCCCCTGCTCCAATTATTCTTCCCTTTACTTCCTCACTATCAACTGTAATAGTGGAAACAGTAATGTCGGCTGTTAGTTTTGGCACTCCCACACGCATGGCATCAATTAATATTTCTCGTCCTTTTTCAGCAGCTTCGAGCTTTATTCTTTCTTCAGCCTTTCTTACTTTTTCAGCAATTTCGCGAGTTAAGTTCTTTTGGACTTCGTCAAGAAGAGTTTTCTTTGCTTCTTCAACAGTCATGGAGGCAGATTTGGCAAGCCGGGTAGTTAATTCCTCTTCACGGGCTTTTAGAGCTTTTTGTTGTTTTTCAAGAAGTTCTCGGTCACGCCTTATTTCCTCGACCAATAGTTTTAAATCGTTGTTATCTGACATATATTTTCTAATTAATTTGGGGCAAACACCAACTCTCTATATTGTTAGAGATTCGTCTTAGAGGATGTAAAAGGTGTATTTTCTCTCACTTCTTCTTTTTGCTCCAGCGCTATTTTACCATTTTTGACAAAACTGCGTCAATTGTCTCCCAATCAAAACCTTTTCTGGCTAAAAAGCCAATCAATTTGGCCTTGGCAGCCTCATCTGGCAATTTCTCAATCAAAGATTTCTTCTTTTGGGCTAGCTGGTAGGCAATAGCAACTTCATCGGTTTTTTCGTCCATCAAGATTTCCTCAATAGTGTTTCTGTCAACTCCCTTTTGTAACAATTCCAACTTAAGCAGTTTCTTGCTTCTGGGTTTAAAAGTATTTCTTTGGTCAATCCACCATCTGGCAAACTTCTCGTCCCCAACCAATTCCAAGTGATTAAGCTTTTCCAACAACCCTTCATGCATACTTTCATGGATTTGTTTTCGTCTGAACCAATCATTAATTTCTCGTATTGATCTGGGTCTGGTCATGGCAAAACGGAGCAATTTTTCATACGTTAATTGAAATTCAGCTTTTCTAAGAGTTTGTTCAATTTGTTCCTCAGTTAATTCTTGATTTAATTTAATGCCTTCAATCACTAAGTTGTCCAAGTCAATTCCAAAGCCAAATTTATTATCCAGATAGACATTTACTCTATTTGGTTTTTTCTGTGGAGAAATTTTTGTAACAAGAGGCATTGGTTAAAAGAAAGTATATCAATTTATTCTTCTTTGGTTTCACCAATTTCTGTTGGAAGCGGTTTTTTGCTTGCTGATACTGACTCGCGTATTTTCTTTTCTAATTCTTCTGCAAATTTATGATTATCATTAATGTAGGTTTTTGCTCCTTCTCTTCCTTGGGCAATTACTTTGCCATCATAACTAAAGAATGATCCTGACTTTGTAATAATTCCCAGTTCTGCACCAACGTCCAGTAGTCCTCCAGACTTTGAAATTCCCTCGTCATTCATAATGTCAAACTCAGCAACTTTTAGCGGAGGTGCAACTTTATTCTTAACTACTCTAACGCGGGCTCGCATACCAATTGCATTATCCCCATCTTTAATTGTTTCGATTCTTCTGATGTCTAATCTAACGGAAGAATAGAACTTCAATGCCAGCCCACCAGGCGTTGTTTCTGGGTTACCAAACATGACTCCAATTTTTTGTCTTAATTGATTAGTGAAAATTAAAACAGTTTTGGATTTGCTGATTGCTCCTGTAAGTTTTCTTAATGCCTGGCTCATAAGCCGCGCCTGCATACCCATAACAGAATCTCCCATTTCCCCCTCCAGCTCTGCTCTTGGCACAAGTGCTGCAACTGAATCAACAACTATAACGTCCAGCGCTCCTGAACGGATAAGAGTTTCAGTTATTTCCAAAGCTTGCTCACCAGTATCTGGTTGAGACAGTAGTAATTCATCTAAATTAACTCCAATGTCTTGAGCACGAACAGGATCAAGTGCATGTTCTGCATCAACGAAAGCTGCTTGGCCACCACTTTTCTGCGCTTGAGCAATAACATGAAGGGCAACTGTTGTTTTTCCAGACGCTTCTGGACCGTAGACTTCAATGATTCTGCCTCTTGGAAAACCGCCAACACCAAGTGCCAAGTCCAGTGCAATTGAGCCAGTTGGAATAACATCAATTTTTGATCCTTCAGGTTTTGCACCTAATCTCATAATAGAACCACGGCCATATTGTTTTTCAATTTGTTCCATTGCAAGTTTAATAGCTTGAAGCTTTTCACTGCCTTGTGATTGAGGTTTTGTTTGGGGTAGATCTTTTTTACTCTTTGCCATTATTTGAAGTTATATCAAGTCCTGTAGTAAAACACAAGAGGTATTTCGTAAATACATTTTTTCAGTTGGTTACATTTTGTCACCAACTGAAATTTATCTGTTGCTTTTGAATCCCCTTAAATAAAGTCAGAGATTTGAGAATCGAACTCAAGCCAATCGACCCCCAGCCGATTATTCTACCATTAAACTAATCTCTGATTACAAACTGTATTTTAACATTCTTCATGTTTTAATTGAACTGATGATTGAAAATATTTGTTAGAAATAGAAAGAGAAAGGAACTACTTCTTTTTTTCTGAAGTTAAAAGATTTACGGCAACAACTGAAGTAACTGGTACTGCCAATACAACTGTTGCTACTGTTGCAATTAGTCGTATTACTTCTCCCATGATGAATTCACTATTCAAAGTTACCCAGAAAGGTACTGTTTGATTAATTCCAAATAACATTATAAGAGGCAATACTGTTCCCAGGATGGTCAAGAAAACAACTGATATATATCCAGAGATACTATTTGTTGGGTTAATTAAAATCTTTGCCAGAAGTTGTTTCATGTTAAGTTTTTTATTTTCCAATTGGGTTAGTTCAACAATATCAATTTGCTTTTTAGAAACCAAAGCAATGATTCCCAAAGTTCCCACAGTAATACCTGCCATAAGAAGATTTTTAAGTCCCAAAGCATCAACTGCTCCTGTTTGCAAGAAGATTGCTTCTTCTCCACCAGACCCGGTAAGTCCTGTTAGTTTTATTAGTAAATATGTTAATCCAAATCCCAATAAAGCAGTAACCAAAGATGAGATAAGGATGATTGAATTTCGCCTGCTTACTCCATATCCAATATAGATAAGTAATCCAAGAATAAACAGAGTGGTTAAAATAATTGCTGGAAGTGCATCTGGAGTAACAATAAGCCTTGGCACTAAATATTTATAAGCAATAACCAAACTTCCAATTAAAGAAATCAACATCCCCATATTTCTTCCCCTGCCCAGGATTGCCCAGATAGCTATAACCAATACTAAAACCACAGCAATAATTCCAATTCTAAATTTATCAGCAATATAGTAAAGTTCACTATCTGATTGGAAAGCTTTAGTGATGACTACCAACTCTCCTTGTTTTACTTTTTGTTCTTCTGTAATTGAGAATAAACTTCCGTGATCGATCTCAATTTCTTTTCCATTCTCAGCTCCAGCAACTATTTTAATTTTTACTTTTTGAACTGGCTGAGTTACTCCACCACCTAAATCTGTATTTTCATCGCTTACAACTTGAGATACACGACCCAAATAAAACTCACTGGGTTTTTGGATAACTTCTTGTTGTGGGGTCTGCTCTGGAGCTGAGGATTCTTCTTGGGCTACAACAGCGGTAGTAGCTGTAAAAAATAATATTGCCGTAAGTAAATAAGTTATTATTTTTTTCATAGTAAACAAATCGACAAAAATGATTATATACTAAATAAGGATTTATGCATATATGACAAAAAAAGAATTTGCACTCTATATTAGGAATTTTACTTTTGGAGTAGAAGACAGTTTAGTTTCAACAGTTGGACTACTGTCAGGAATTGCCGTTGCTGGAGTGTCCAAAAACGACATCTTTATTACTGGTATGGTCTTAATATTTGTTGAAGCCCTCTCAATGGCTTCTGGAAGTTTTTTATCTGAACAATCATCTGAAGAAATAGAAGCTGGAAAAGAAAATACGTCTTTGCAAAAACCACTTCTTGGGGCATTAATTATGTTCTTCTCTTACATTAGTTCTGGATTCGTTCCCTTGGCTCCATACATTATTTTTCCAGTTTCTTCTGCTTTCTCAATATCAATAGCAATGTCTCTTGTAGGGTTATTTGTATTAGGAATAATAAATGGAAAAATATTCAACAGAAATATATTAAAACACGGACTTCAAATGCTTTTGGTGGGAGGAATATCAATACTAGCAGGTGTGGTAGTTGGTAAGTTTATAGGGAATTGAAAATTCCATATATGCTTTGCCTATAGGAAGATAAATTAACTATTGTTAGTTTAGTCTGCTTATTGCTAAAGTAGCACTTAATAATGAAACCTCACAAGATTCCTCATTCAGAATTCATCTCTATTTATTCAAGAGTCCCAAGGCTCTGTTTGGAAGTCATTATAAAAACAAAAGAAGGAATTGTTTTATCGAAAAGACTAATCCCTCCATATATTGGTTACTGGCATACTCCAGGTGGAACTCTTCTGTATGGAGAAAAAATCCAGGATGCCATCAAGAGAATTGCCAAAGAAGAAACAGGGATGGATGTAAAAGTTGTAAAATTCTTAGGAATACTCGAATATCCAATTTTTAAAAGTCTAAATCATACAATAAGTTTGGGATTTTTGGTTAAACCAACTTCTGGAGAATTAAGAGGGAGTGACCAAGGAAAAGACATTCAGTATTTCAAAAAGTTGCCAACAAAAACAGTTAGACCACAGGTTGAATTTTTAAGAAAATATAGACTAATTAACAACTAAGCTTAGGCGTATTAACGTTTTGGAGATTGTTTCTTTCTTCTGGCTTTTCCACCAGTTCCAACTTTTCTTCGCTCTCGTGTTCTGTCATCACGAGTTAATAGTCCTGCTTTTTTCAAAGCTGGTCGGTACTTTTCAGAATTCATTTTTTCAATAGTTCTGGCAATCCCCAAAATTGTTGCTCCAAGTTGTCCAACTCTTCCGC
>JBBTWO010000078.1:0-3857 GCA_038062745.1 Patescibacteria group bacterium
TTTTCTTGCATTTTTGTATCTTAGCAGTTTGTCCAGTTTTTGGGGTAAAGCATAAAATTAGTAAGAATGAGAGTTGCTGGAATTATCATCAAAAACAACAAAATTATTTGAGGTATATCCAAATGTGCGGTAAAACTGTATATCACCATAAGAATTAGTCCGTAAATTACATCTCCAATTGCTGATGTTCTGGTTACTAATGTTAGTATTCTTAGGTACAAATTTCTGGGAGTCAGTAAAATACTATCAAATGCGCCGTTATAAACTGCATATGCAAGTTCTGCTACACCTGAGAATAGTGAAAACGTAAATCCATAAGCAACAGCAACAAATCCTTGGAGCGCGAACATTTCATTAGCAGTCCAACCATTTATATCTCCAAATGCTTTGAAAAATAAAATCCAGACAACAAGAAAAGCAGTATTGTTTAACATCATGCCAACAACTTGCATTAAAAATGAAACTCGAAGTTCTGCTGCAGAGGCAATATTTGACTTAACATACTCTTTTGCCATCCAAACTTCAGATTTGGCTTCCTGAAAAATACTTCTTTGTTTATTTTTTATTTTCATAGTTATCCTCCATTAACTGATAATCTTTCTTTTGCTTTCATGAACAAAAACGCAACAAAGGCAAATAAAACAATTGTCCAACAAAGTTGGATTAATACAAGCGTTAACCAATTATCTATGAAACTTGGATTAAACATTTGAGTTGCAAACATTGGCGCTCCAAAAGGAGTTAAATTTGCTAGATTTTGAAATGATTGGGGTAAAAGAGCAACTGGTATGTATGCTCCACCAAAAATAAGAATTGATTTATCAACTACCCAGAAAAAGGGTTGTGCATCATCGATCCAAAGAGCTGGCAAAGAAATCAGAATATACAAAGCCGCAGAAACTAAACTTCCTCCAACGATTAATATTACTGAAGCAAATAATCTCTCAATTGATAAATCTATTGGCAGACCTTTTGTAAAGAATAAAAGTAGTGGAATAACAATAACAAAACTGATGATAAAACTTGGTAACCCTTTTCCCAAGTGTTCCCAAAATTTGTAAACAAGATAATTGTAGGGTTTGTTTAACTGAGTTTCGATACTTCCTCTTTTTATTTCATCGTTAATAGTTTTAAATATTCCTCTGAACTGTGCAAAAAGAAGAATGTAATAAATAGCAATACTCCAAACAGCAATACTAGCATTAATTCCATTAACTGTTTTCCCAACATAGTTAAAGGTATATGTATAAACCGCTAAAAGAACCATTATTCTAAAGGGAACAATGATAACCGTTGATTGAAGTTTTTGAGGATAATAAACAACTTCTCTAAATGAGAAGTTTAAAATTGATAAATATTTTTTTATCAGGAAGAATAAATTTTTGTTAGGCTTCTTTGTCTTCATAAATCTTTCCAATTATTTCCTCAAGTGGAGGGTCTTCAATTGTAATATCCTCAATTTGTTTTCCCTCAACAATTTCTTTCAATACTTTATCAATACTCATTTTGCTTGTGTCCACTTCAAATGAAGCTTCCCTTTTGTTGTTTTTAAGAATCTTAATTCCTGAAATTTTTAAGTCCAATGATTCCGAGTTTTCATCATCAAAAGCAACTTTAATAATTTTTCTTGTTATGTATTCCTTCTTTAGCTGTTTTGTTGGGCCATCAAAAATTATTCTTCCATGGTTTACAACAATTGTTCTTTCACAAACAGTTTCAACATCTCCTGCATCATGTGAAGTCAAAAAGATTGTAGTATTAAGCTCTTTATTTATAGTTTTCAAGTTCTCCCTTAACTTTCTTTTTGCAACAACATCCAATCCTATTGTTGGTTCATCAAGAAAAACAATTGCTGGTTCATGGAGAAGTGAAACTGCAACTTCAGCTCTCATCCTTTGACCAAGAGATAGTTTTCTAACTGGTTGATCTAAAATATCTCCAAGTTCAAAAATTTCAATTAATTTACCCTTCTGTCTTTTGTAAGTTTCCTTGTCTACTTCATATACTTTTTGAGCCAATTCAAAAGAATCTGTAATGGGAAGATTGAAAATAAGTTGAGATCTTTGACCAAAAACTGTACCTATGTTTAAAGCTAGAGTTTTTCTGTCTTTTTGAGGATTTATTCTCAAAACACTTAAATATCCTGATGTTGGATATAAAATTCCAGTTAACATTTTAATTGTTGTTGATTTACCTGCTCCATTTGATCCTATAAAGGCTACAGTTTCTCCTTCTTTAATCTCAAAGGAGATATTGTCAACAGCAGTAATAGATTTAACAGATGGTGAGAGTAAATTCTTTAGAAATCCTTTACTTGAGTCTCTAACTGGAAAAGTAAACGATTTAAATAAATTTTTAATTGTAATAATTTCATCAGACATAAGTTATTTTATCATCATTGAACTCCTTTTTGGCAGAAATTACAGCTGGACTTTTGTTTAAACAGCGGTACTCTGTCCTCTGCAATGGATATTCAAACCCCTGTTTCATATTGTTTGTATGCAAGGAAGTCTTCAGAGTCTGATGAAAGACAAGCTATGAGTATAGACTCTCAAATTAAAGAAATGACTGATTTACTGGAGAGAGATGGGCTTATTGTTAAGGAAATATATAGAGAAAGTCATTCTGCAAAAGAATCAGGTGCAAGACCAGTATTTGCACAATTAATTACAGACATTAAGAGTGGGAAGTTCAATGGAATATTAACTTGGGCTCCTGATAGATTATCTCGTAATGCAGGAGACTTGGGGATGTTAGTTGACTTAATGGATCAAGGAAAGCTAGTTCAAATAAAAACCTTTTCCCAATCGTTTTCTAACACTCCAAATGAAAAGTTTTTATTAATGATTCTTTGTTCTCAAGCAAAACTTGAGAATGATCAGAAGGGATTAAATGTAAAAAGAGGTATAAGAGCAAAGTGTGAGATGGGATGGAGACCAGGGCCACCTCCAATTGGGTATTTTAATAGGTCATTCAATGGTTTGAAAGATATTGTTGTAGATCCTGAACGAGGACATATTGTGACTGCCATGTTTAGGAAAGCTTCTGAAGGAGAAGGTGGAAGAAAAATAAAAATTTGGCTGGATGGAATTGGATTTACTTCAAGAAGTGGCAAGAAAGTGACTCTAAGTATGATTTATTTAATGCTTAACAATCCTTTTTACTACGGTGAGTTTGAATATCCAAGGAAAAGTGGTAAATGGTACAAAGGTTCTTACCCTCCATTAATAACTAAGGAAATATTTGATAAAGTTCGAGAACAGCTAGTAGTTCCAGTTAAATCTAAATGGGGAGCAAAATTCTTTACTTATAAAGGTATTTTCAAATGTGGAACTTGTAAATCTTCTGTTGTTGGAGAAGAAAGGTTTAGAAAAAGAAAAGTTGGCGAACCAAGAAAGCATATTTATTACCATTGCAGTAGATATGTTGATTACAAATGCCCTGAAGGCTTTATAACAGAGGGGAAACTAGAGAAACAGCTACTTAGGTTTATTAATTTTATTTACATTGCCCATCCTGATGAATTTATACTTACTGAGAAGATCCAGTCAGGGATAGAGAAGTTCAAGAAGCTAAGAGATGAGATACTTTTCCAGCAAAACATAAATCCCAATACCAGACATTGGGATATAAGGGATTTTTCAAAGTATGCACTAACTTATGGGCTACCAGAAGACAAAAGAGAACTCTTCAATATGTTTAAGTATGAATTATTTATTAAAAACGAGATGATAACTACACTTAGAGGTCACTAACTAGCCACAAAACTAAATTATGGGACTATTTGGTTAGAATCCGTATTGACCTAGATTCTATCCTGAAGTGCACCACTTGGGTGTTAAGTTGTACCAGTTAGG
>JBBTWO010000079.1:0-28733 GCA_038062745.1 Patescibacteria group bacterium
CGAGCGCAGTTTTGTCTTTCATGAGTTCCCACAAACCTTCCTGAATATATTTTTCCGATTCGGAATCGAGCGAGCTGGTGGCTTCATCGAGTACAAGTATCGGTGCTTTTTTTAAGAGAGCACGAGCGATGGCAATGCGTTGACGTTGTCCTCCAGAAAGTTTTATACCTCGTTCTCCAACATGAGTTTCATATTTTTCTGGCAACCCTTCAATAAATTTATCCAAGTTTGCCATCTTGGCTGCTGCTCTTATTGCCTCTTTGGACGGGTCGTCTGCTCCATAAGCAATGTTGTAACCAATTGTGTTATTAAATAAAATTGGTTCTTGAGGTACAACTCCCATAAAGCTTCTTAAACGTGATTTTGAAAAATCTTTAATGTTAACGTCATCAATAGTTATTTCGCCCTTATCTACATCAAAAAATCTCATCAAAAGACGAACTAAAGTTGTTTTTCCAACCCCACTTCTGCCCACTAAGGCTACTGATTCACCAGGTTTAACTTCTAAATTAATATCTTTTACTGCTCGTGCTTTACCTTCCTTATAAGAGAAGGAAACGTTTTTGAATTTTATACTACCGTTAACACCCATCAATTTTACTTCCCTTTCTGGATCTTTAATCTGTACTTCTAAATCCAAAATGTCGGCATATTTTTTAAAGTCAGTGTAGTCTTGAGACAAATTCCTCATACTGTACACAAGGTCAAACAGTTTAGGGAAAAACAAACTTATTGCAGAAATAATCAAAACAAAGTCTGAGATTGCTATAGCTTGCGATCTGACAAGATTAAGGGAAATATATAAAACTATACAGGTGCTAATCCCGATTACTGCAGCCAAGCTAAAATCGATATATCTGTAAGTCATAAAATGTTTCCAAACGTAACCTTTCCAAGTCTTAAAGGTTTCCTTGAGGCGCTTTTGTTCCCAATCTTCTTTGGCAAAAAGTTTGACCGTCTCATAATTAATCATATTGTCACCAATGATGGCAGCAATATGGTCTTCTTGTGCGTTGAAATCAACCCTGGTTTTGATATTTTTGGGAAGAATAAATCTAGCCACAAATAAAGCAGACAAGAAAGAAATTATGAATACTACTATTATTCTTGTATCAATATTTGCAAAATAAAAAATAATAATTATGAAGCTTACTGCTACGACGTATAGTTTCCGGTGAATTTTCTCGCCCAAGCCCCAGAAAGCATTATCTCCTCTTTTGAAAACACTGATAAGAAACCCTGTACTTTTATTTGTGTGATACGCAAAATCTAAATCTTGGATCTTTTTGAAAACATCAGACCTTAAGGCAATTGCTCCATCAACTTCTGCAATATCCCCAGTAAAATATCTCATGTTTGAGATGATGTTATCTACAAACTTTACTCCCAGGAAGATTAACAAAATTGTAATAAAAGCCTGATAATCTGAATTTTGAATCTTTTCTACAAAAAGCTTAAAGAAATATGGAGTTAAAAAGTCCATAAACACTCCCAAGGTAATTAGTACCACAGACAACGCAAACCACCATTTTCTAATTAATAGATATTTATAGAATTTTTTAAATGTTTTCTTCATATTTTTTTCCACGCGAGCAACTCACCCATTCTTTTGTGGCTAATTGCCAGGGAACATTTAATTATATTTGAAAGTGTAAGAAAAATGCAAGAGTATGTTATAGGACAGATAACGTTTTACTTTTTTGTCAATTCTGCCATGAGGTTAGAGTTTATGTCTTTAGGGTTGCCAGTTCCCTTCAAAATCTTTTGTACCTGGCCAATTAAGAAACCAACAACTTCTGTTTTACCTTCTTTAAATTGGCTCACTGCCTTTTGGTTTTCAGCAATAACTTGATTAATTGCTTGTGTAAGTTCTTCTTCACTGGCAAAGGTTTTATTCTCACTTTCAACCATCCTTTTAACTAGTTGCTCAGGGTCTGACAGTTGCTCATGTAATCTTTGATTAACCATTAAGCTGGCAATCTGTTTTTCTGTTATATTTTTTTGTTTGCCAATCTCTACAGCCTTCTCAAAATAGTCAGCTGTGATTTTGTCATCAATTAAAAATTCAATGTAGTTGTTGGGCAATTGCCAGGTTCTATATTTTTCTCTTTTTTGTTCAGGCAATTCTGGAATTTGGGCTTTAATGTCTGCTATTTCACTATCTGTAATAGTCACTGGCGGCAAGTCTGGCTCTGGGAAGTATCTATAGTCCTGAGCTTCTTCCTTTACTCTTTGACTAAAAGTTCTATCCTTTACTTCATCATAGCCTCTGGTTTCCTGAACCAGCTTTTCTCCAGCTTCCAAAGCAAGCGACTGTCTAACAAATTCTGCTTCCAAAGCTTTTTTAAGGAATCTAAAAGAATTAATGTTTTTCAACTCTACTTTATATTCTGGCAAAACTTGGGGTGGCCAAGTGTCTTGTGTTTTTGCCATAGAGATATTTGCCTCAAGTCGCATACTGCCTTTTTCCATGTCTGCTTTGGAAATTCCTAAGTATCTAACGATTCTTTGAATTTCTTTAAGGAAAGCGACAACGTCGTCTGCATCGTAAAAGTCTGGTTCAGTTACCATTTCCATTAAAGGAACACTTGAGCGATTAAAATCAACCAGGCTTACTTTCCTGTCATTAATGGTTTCATGGGACAATTTGGCAGTATCTTCTTCCAAGTGAATTCTTCGAATGTTTATCTGTTTACCGTCTTTAGCTTTCCAAAACCCAATACTACAAAATGGTAAATCATATTGAGAAATCTGATAAGACTTGGGTAAATCAGGATAAAAATAATGTTTCCTGTCAAATTTTGAAAACTTAGCAATTTGGCAATTGAGGGCTAAACCAAACTTGACTACACTATCAATTGCCGTCTTATTGGCAACCGGCAATGCGCCTGGCAAACCCAAACATACTGGGCAAACTTGGGAGTTTGGTTGTTTATCAAACGGGTCTGCAGGACAACTACAAAACATCTTACTGTTGGTTGCTAATTCAACATGGACTTCCAGTCCGATAATTGGTTTGAAGTTATTACTGTACATTGACAACTTCCTTTCCTATTTTACTTTGTAAGATCTCCTGGCCTTTTTTAGTGGAAAACAGATATCCAGCGATCATTAAGGCTCCAACAACAAAAAACATCACTTTAACTCCAAATACTTCCGTTATGGTGGCTGAAAACAAAACTGGGAAAATTGTGGCAATCGTTGCCAAAAACCAAAAATTTCCAAATACCCTTCCCATAAGGTGTTTTGGTGTTGCCTCTTGCAGAAAAGTTTGCGCTGGAACAAACATTGCAACATAACTGGCTCCAATAAAGAAAAACATTACTGCAGCAACAATTGGTTTTGCAAACGAATATACTTCTGGAATCAAAAATACAGTTATCCAAAGAGTCAACCCCATTGCTAGGAGTGCTTTTTCAATCAATTCCTTTTTTCTAAGCTGTTTCAAAAACTTTGAAAGCAAAAAAGTACTAGTTACAGCTCCTGCTCCTCCTGGCAAAATAATTAACAGTCCTGAGTATTTAGGATTAATTTGAACTATCTCAACCGAAATAGCTGGAAGGGTAACAGTAATAATAGACGTGGCAACGTGTAATCCAATTAGCAATAAAAATGGCATCCAAATACTTGGGTTACTCCTAATAAACGAATAACCTTCTTGGGTCTTATCAATAAATTTCATCATACCCATTTCAAACTTTTTGGCTAATTCATCTTTTGAGGAATTTCCTGGCAACATATTCACTGATAGAAAAGCCATGAACAACATGCCAGCCGAGAACAAGAAAGTTGTCCTATAACCCAACAAATCTGCCAATACCCCTGCCATTCCAAAACCAACAATAATGGATGCTTGCTGAGTTAAAAAGAATAAGCCATTGGCCTGGGGTAAATCTTTTTTATTGACAAGCTTGGGCAACATAGCAGCTTCAGCAGGTACATAAAATTGATTAAAGAAGGAATAAAATAAAACAACCACATAAGACAGGAAAAGATACTTACTTGAAAAAATAGCATAAAACAAAATTGTAAGAGCTTGAGCAATATTGCTTATTGTTAACACTAGTCTCTTATCAATTAAATCAACCCAGGTAGCAGCAAATGGACCAACCAATATTGCTGGAAGTGCATAGGCCACCCAAATAAAAGATGTGGCAATTGTAGAACCTGTAGTTTCAAATAATTTAACAATAATCAAAAAGTTCATGATTTGGATTGTTAATTGTGATAGCAACTGGGAATACCACAAATACTTAAATTTTGTGTTCGCCAAGACGTTTTTAAATTCCTTCATTTCATTTTAACTTTCTAAATTTGGTTGTTTGTCTAAAATATTAACTTGCTCTTCAAATTTCATTCCCATGTCAAACAGTAAATTTTCAGAAAACCTTGGTGCCATTAATTGAAATCCTAATGGCAAGTTATCCTGTGTGAATCCAGATGGAATAGCAAGGGAAGGAATACCAGAGAGGTTAGCAGTTGCCGCAAAAATATCAGTTAAATACATTTGTAGTGGATCCGATATTTTTTCTCCCAATTTGAAAGCTGGCGTGGGGGCAACTGGAGCAATCAGAGCATCCACATCTTTAAAAACAGAATTCAATTCCTTAATAATAATTGATCTAACCTTCATCGCCTTTAAGTAATAGGCATCATAGAAACCTGCAGACAATACATACGTCCCGAGCATTATTCTTCTTTTTGCTTCCTCGCCAAATGCATCTCTATTTTCACCAAATCTAACCCCATCAAACCTCCCAAGATTGGAAGAAACCTCCGCTGGCTGGACAACATAGTAAACGTCAATTGCGTATTTAGTGTGAGGAAGGCTTACTTCAACAAGTTCTGCGCCCATTTTTTCAAGCTTCTTGGTTGCATTCATGACACTATCTTTCACTTCAGGAGACAATCCTTCAATAAAAAATTCTTTTGGAATACCAATTCTTATTTTTTTACCTGGATCCAATTTTTCATTGTATTTTGGTGAGTCAACAACTGTTGAGTCATAACCATCAGATCCTCTTGTAACTTCAAAAATTCTCTTACTATCTTCAACGGTTTTTGTAATGTGACCAACAGTATCAAGAGAAGATGCCATAGCAATTACACCATACCGAGAAACTGCTCCATAGGTTGGTTTCAAGCCCACCAAACCACAATAGTTAGCAGGAAGCCGAATTGAACCGCAGGTATCAGTTCCGGTTGAAAACAAGGAAAAGTCAGCTGCGGGAGCCACTCCCGAACCACTTGAAGATCCTCCTGGGCTGTATTGAATGTTCCAAGGATTTTTTGCTGGGCCAAAATCAGAATTTTCTCCAGAAGAACCATGCGCCCATGCATCACAATTTAGCTTACCAATCATAATCACGCCTGCTGCTTCCAATCTTTCAACTACGCTGGCAGAGTAAGGAGCAATGAAATCTTTTAAAAGGTTTGACGCAGCAGTAGTTTTGATGCCTTTTGTTAAATAAATATCTTTATGGGCAACAACACTACCTAAAAGTGGTTGATCAACAAATGCCTGTTTGCCTTTTTGGTCAACTAATTTATCAATTTCAGCTGCTTTAGCTAAAGCTATGTCAGCAGTTACAGTTATAAAAGCATTTAACTCTTTGTCATATTTTTCAATCCTATCTAAATAACTTTGAGTCAGCTCAACTGCTGAATAAACTTTATTTAGCAAATTCTCCTGATTTTCTTTTATTGATTTTGGCAATTTCATGTTAATTTGCATCCTTATTTACTACAGCATCAACTACAAATTGATTTTTGTCTTTATTTTTAGTGTTTAGAAACACATCTTCTAACGGCAATATTCTTTTTTCAATTATTTGATCAGCTCGAAAAACATTTGTAAGTCCAGTTGTTTGACTGGTTGGTAGTACATTGGCAGTATCGACTTGAGATAATTGCTCAATATGAGCCAATATGGTGGAGAGTTGGTCTTTATATTTTTTTACCTGGGTCTGGGTGAGATTCAGTTTTGCTAGCTTCGCTACATGTTTTACTTGGGTCTGGGTGAGATTGCTCATACTAGTATAGTTTACATTCGCGGAAGTCCGGGGGCAAGGCTAATTTAATTATTGACTACCAAGTTCCAAGGTTTAAACTGATTAATAATGATGGCAGATAGAGAACAAAAAATAGTTGGTGTAATAAGAAGCAATAGAACTGGGGTAACAAGGTTGGTTACAAATGAAGACGGACAAACTACATACGAAGCTTTTACGCTCCCTCAACGTCAAAGAGAAGAACCAAGAGATATTATAGAAAGCAGACCACAACCTATTACTTCAAGAAAGTATACCGGCGGAAGGGGTTAATTACTCCATTTTCTTTAGGGCACTTATTCTCTGCTCCATTGGTGGATGGGTATTAAACAAATTTGCAAACCAAGAGACTGCTCGTTTTTCGTGACCTTTAAAGGGGTTAACAATATACATATGAGCCGTGGCTTTGTTGGCTGCTTCCAACGGTTCGTGATCAGCTGCAATTTTTTGTAAAGCACTGATTAAGCCACTTGGTTGCCTGGTCAAAGAAACTGAAGAAGCGTCAGCCAAATATTCCCTTCGTCTGGAAATTGCCAGCTGAATAAGTTGGCCAATGATTGGCGATAGTAAAGCAAAAACAAGCCCCACTATTATAAATATGCCACCGTTTTTAGAATCATTATCACTATCTGAGTTCCAAGTCATCCTCAAAAACCAATCTCCCAATAAAGCTATTGTTCCAACCAGTACTGCAACAATACTCATAAGTCTGGTGTCATAGTTTTTAACATGTGACAATTCATGAGCAATGACGCCTTCAAGTTCTGTTCTGGTTAATTTATCCAGTAAGCCCGTTGTAGCAACAACCACAGCATGGTCTGGATCTCTTCCAGTTGCAAAGGCATTAGGAGCAGAATCATCAATAACATATAATTTTGGTTTGGGCAGTCCTGAAGCAAGACTCAAATTTTCAGCAATGGTATAAAAATTAAAATCTCTTTTTCTGTCTGCCGGCCTGGCCCCAGAAATTGAAAGAACAATTTTGTCTGAAAAATAGTAACTTCCAAGGCTCATCAGTCCTGAAACAATAAAGGCTATTCCAACAATGCCCAAACCGCCTGGTTCGAATCCGAAGTAATAACCCATACCAAGGGATATAAAATAAATTGCAGCCGTTACAAACACAACAAATAAAAGCATTACCAGCATGCTTTTGTTTTTATTGGCAGAAACTGCTTCGTACACGTTAACCATTTTTATTGTTTAGATATTTACTTTTGGTGTTTTAAGTTCCGCTTGGCTTACTTGTACATGTTCTCCAGATTCAGCAGTTATAAGTCCAGGCAATTCTGCAAAATTAAATATAGATGCAATTAGACTCGCTGGAAAACTAACTCTTTTGACATTGTAGTCAGCTGTCAAATCGATAACTAACCGTCTGGCATACATAACTTTGTCTGATGTATCTCTTAATTCGTTCATCAAGTTAAGTACAACCTCATTACCCTTAATTTCTGGATTATCTTCAACTGCTACTCGCAAAGAAGGCAAGACATTCGAAAGTTTAGTTCCTGCGTCTGCCATTTTCTGTAAATTTCCAGAGTCGGCTGCTGCTATTATAGCTTTTCTAGCATTTGCCAGTTCTTCAATAATCCCTTTTTCGTGTTTCAGAAATCCCTTTACAGAAGATTCTAAATTTGGAATTAAATCTGCTTGTCTTTTTAATTGGTTACCAATTTCTTGGATAGCTGCCCTAACCCGAGCTTTACTAGCCACAAAAAAGTTGTAGATTGATACAACCCACAACAATAAAACTACTACTATTCCTACTATTATTAAAATCATTTTTTAATTCTTCACCTCCATTTCAATTATTGTTTAAGTATAAACACTTTCCGTTAAGGTTTGGTAAGCAACTTTTCAAACTGAGAAAGTGACCTTGTATTTACAATATCGTCAACAGTTAGCCAACCACGTCTGGCATTATTAATTCCAAATTGCATATTGTCCATCCCCCAGGCGTTATGAGCATCTGTACCCAGCGTAAACTTTACGCCCAACTTTAAAGCATCTTTGATTAAATAGTCTGGTAGATCCAGTCGAGATGAATCTGCGTTTATCTCAATCCATTTATCATTTTTAACAGCAAACTCAAAAATCTTACCCCAATCAGCTTCTATACTTTCTCGCTTTAAAATCAGTCTTCCCGTTGGATGTGCCAGTACCTTTACTTTAGGGTTGTCAAGTGCAGAAAGTATTCTTTTAGTCATGTCAGACTTTGAAAGATTGAAACTCGAATGAATAGACACTAATGCAAAATCCAAAGTTTCCAATCCTTCCTGGGAAACAGGTAAAGATCCATTGGGTAAAATATCAATCTCCAAACTATTGAACACTTTTTTAATACTTCCTTTCACACCTTTTGCAAGTGAGGAATTAATTTGATCAACTGTGTCTTTCTTTTTTTGGAGTATATTAACAATCTGTTGCTGTGTGTGGCCTTTTTGGCTTGGATTGTGTTCAGTAAAAGCCAAATATTCATATCCTAAGTCATTACCTTTCTCAATTAAATCCCACATGGAACATCCACCAATATCATGGCTTGTTTCAATGTCAAAACTTGAATGCATCTGTAGATCTGCTTTGATATCTGCTAGTTCAATGAGTTTTGGAATTTTATTCTGCCTTGCAGCTTCTATTTCTCCTGTATCCTCTCTTAATTCTGGTGGTATAAATTGTAACCCTAGAAACTTGTAAAATTTTTCTTCGTCAGAAAACTTAAGTAATTTTTCGGTTTTGGAATTTAAATCTTTAATCCCAAATTCAGAAAGAGAAAACCCATTCTTTAATGAATATTCTCGTAGAGCAATGTTGTGGTATTTAGAACCTGTGAAGTGTTGTAACAAAGAACCATATGAATCCTGGGGTTGAACCCGAATATCAATCTGTATTTCTCCTGGAACCATTATTGAAGCTTTATGCTCTCCTTTCTCCAGGATCCGACTGGTGTGGGGGTAATTAACAAAATGATTAAGGACTTCTTTAGATCTGTCAGTTATGACTGACAGATCAATGTCCCCAATTGTTGATACTTTGCGTCTCAAGCTTCCTAACGTATCAATTCGCTTTACGTTTTTGTCTTGCCTCATCCAAGCAAGTATTTCTTCTGACTTGCCAACGGCATATGAATACAAGATTCTTTTTGCTTTATCTACCTTGAATTCAGTAACTGACTTTAAAATTTCTGCTTCGGACTTTTCTCCAAAACCTTCTAAGTCTCTAATCTTGCCCTCACGAGCAACCTTGGCTAACTGACCTTTGGGATTGGTATCTGAAATATTAAACTGGCTAACCAATTTAAAAGCAGTTTTAGGGCCAACACCTTGGACTTTCATTAAGTCAAAAACGGCCTTTGGAATATCTCTTAGTAAACTTTCAAAATGCTCTGATTTTCCAGTCTTAAAAAGCTCATCCAAGTTTTTAGCCAGACTGTCCCCAATACCTGGTACCTCTGCTAATTTATTTTCATCCCACAGGTCTTTTATTTCAGAGGAAAGGTGCTCAATTTCAGTAGCTGCATTTTCGTAGGCGATTATTCTAAATTTATTTTTCTTGGGGTCTTTGATTTGAAGTGCTGCAGCCAAATCTCTTAAAAGTTCTGCTACTTCTAAATTGCTCCATTGCTTATTCATTATGAAATTATATCACTCCAAAGATGCTCTATATAACGACAAAAAGAAGCACAACTAGCCTTTTATTTCATAATTTTGTTTAACAATGACTTCAGCAAATTTATATAAAGTCATATTTCCTGGCACCTCTAGTATTTTATAATTAGTCTTATCTCTTTTATTGCTAACACGCATTTTTACTAGTTTCATAAATTTGTGTTTGAAAAGATTAAACCCAGTAGCTGTCTTTTGAGATAACAACCATTCTTGATTTTGAATAACGGGTTGTAAATGCTTGGTTTACTCTTTGTTGTTTACTTTTTATTTCTATAGCAACAAGATCACGATCAGGTTTGCTTAAAACCAAATCAACTTCTGAACCACTTTTTGTTCTCCAATAATTAAAAGTGTATCCAAAATTTCCATAATAATTATATTTCAAAAGCTCGCTTACTATAAAGTTTTCAAAAATTTGACCAGCATCACCCCTATTTTCAATAGGCTCGAAGTTGTTAATCAAAGCATTCCTAAGCCCAAGATCATGAAAATATACTTTAGGCATTTTTGCAATTTCATCCCTTTTTCTCGTTGAATAAGGTTTAAGAGTAAATATAATAAAACTCTGCTCAAACAGTTCAATATATCGCTTGACAGTTCTAGCCCCAATACCTAGTTTTGATGCCAATTCGGCATAATTTACTAATGAACCAATTTGATATGCTAATAATTTAAGTAAAGAAAGAGCTGCAGATTTATTTTCCAAAAGCGATAATTCAACTAAATCTTTAAAGACAACGCTATCAATTAAGTTAGTTAAATAGACTGAGTCACGCGGATGAGATTGCATAGCGGGATACAACCCGTAAGTCAAAATATTATCCAGCAACGCTTTGTGATCATATTGTTTTATTATTTCCACTGGCTTCTCCACTTTAAGCAGATCTTCCATAGGTCGAAGTGACAAAGAGTCCTCAAGATCATTTTGTACCAAATACTCACTGAGGGAGAATGGGTAAAGATGATAATCTATTTTCCTACCTGCTAGGCTCTCTGAAGCTTTATTTTTAATATTGAAGGCTGAAGATCCAGTAATAATAAGTTTATACTCCGAAAGCTGATCATAAAAGATCTTAGCAGCTCGGCCAGGGTCACTTATTTTCTGTATCTCATCCAAGACTACTAAACCATCATTGCTACCCAATAATTGTTTGTAAACTACTGGGTCATATCGTTCAAGAGCGTTTTTTATCGGATCATTATCAACAATCAAATAGTGAGCATCGGGGAAAATTCTTTTAAGAATGGTTGTTTTACCCACTTGTCTTGCTCCAAGAAGAACCAAAACCTCTTTGTATTTGCTAAAATGGCCAGTTAGCGCCTGATCTAAATGTCTAATTATCATTACAACTACATATTAGTATGGACTTTTATGTATGTCAAGTACCGTTTGGTTAACATATTTATGCAGGTTTATGCTTCATTTTGGAAAAACTCTTCCCACTGGAGAAAAAGAGGTAAAAATAGTAAAATAACTACTAGTTGAGGTTGTAGCTCAGTTGGTTAGAGCGCTTCCCTGTCACGGAAGAGGTCGCGAGTTCGAGTCTCGTCAACCTCGCTCAACTAGCTTTTTAGATATCGTTCTGCTTTAAGAAATCTATGTTATACTATAGGTAGTAAGGAAGCCAGAAAGATGTCCAGCACAGTCAAACAAATAATCGTAGTTGCGCTCATAGTAGTACTAGTTGTTGTGGTTGTAATCGTCGGAATTAGAACCCTGGGCAAAATAGCCAAAAACGTAAACACAAGGTCAACTACTACCATTGGAACTCAAACAAACACCACTACAACTGTCGATGAGGGAGTTGTTGATCTTGACACTGTTGAACCAAAAACTCGCTACAGTGGAAAAATAACCATCAGTGCTACAGTTGATGAAGTACTAGGTGTGAGAGCATTCGTTATCTCCAGCAACGACTTATTCAACAAAAAAATGCTTATAATTACAGAAGATGGAATTGCCCCCATCGGAGCAGTCGATGTTGATGAATATTTAATTAAAAAGGGAGATAGATTATTAATTACCGGAAAACTTGACGAGCTTACCGCAACTACACCTAATAGAAAAACACTTAATATTAAAACTGACAATCTTAGTGAATGGATGAATACACCCATCATTGTAGCTTCAGATATAGATAGAATTAAATAATTTTACCTTCGTGAAAATATGAGTACAAATTGTGTTTTGTTGACATTCTTCCACCCATAGTTTAAATTCATGCCATCGAAGCCAGATATAAACATATGCAACTTAAAGCCTTACTTAAAACAGTCAAACTATATGAATCCACAATCAGTATGATTCTTGGAGCTCTTGTCTTGGCTGTTGCAGCATTTTTGGTCTTCTCATATTTTAGAAATTTAAAAGTTGGCCAAACAACAAGTACCAGTGCTCAAAACGAACAAACACAAGTAATGCATGTTGTTACTGCTGGAGAAACTCTTTGGAGTATCTCTCAAGACTACTACAATGATGGTTTTGCTTGGACTAAGATTGCTGAGGCAAACTCTCTTTCCAATCCTGAAAACATTGAAAAAGGAACTCAACTAATTATTCCTGAAATCGAAAGTAAAACAGAAGTTGCTACTACTGAGGTTACTTCGAAAGAAGAAATCTCAACAGCAACAAACACCACCACCAATTCAATATCCACCAATAGCTATACAGTGGCCAAAGGCGATAGTTTGTGGACAATTGCAGTCAGAGCTTACGGAGACGGTTATAAATGGACACAAATTGCCAAAGTCAACAATCTTAAAAATCCTGATATTATCTTCACCGGAACCGCTTTAAATTTACCAAGAGCGGGTGAGCAGAATTGAACTGCCGCCTGATCCTTGGGAAGGATCCGTTCTGCCGCTGAACTACACCCGCATACTCTAGTGTATTATACAAGAATGAAAATAATTCTTGAAGGCAAAGAAGAAATTGCCAAAGATACACTCCTTTTATCCTTCAAACCAGAAACTAAAGTAAATTATATTGCTGGAGACTTTATATATTTAACAATACCGCTGATATATCCAGACAGCAGAGGCGACACAAGGCAATTTTCTCTTTCTTCTTCCCCTACTGAAAACCTTCTTCAAACAGCCATGAGATTAACTAGTAATTCAGGATATAAAAAGAGTATTCAGAAAATCCAAATTGGTGATTTTTTTGAAATTGACCAACCAATTGGAACACTACATTTAAATGATACAGATACAACCCCCCAAGTGTTTATTGCTGGTGGAGTAGGCATAGTTCCTTTTAGAAGCAGAATTAAGTATATCCAAGATAAAAAACTTCCAATTCCAATTCAGCTTATTTATTCTAACCACACAAGACAAGATGTTTGTTTTTTTGATGAATTAGACACTTGGGAAAAAGAAAATACACTACTAAAAGTTAATCATGTATTTTCAAAAATAGAAGGCAGGTTAACCACAGAAAAATTTAAAATATTACTAACAAAGCCTTATGATGCTAAATACTGGATCACCGGGTCCCCTGCTTTTGTTGATTCAATTGAAGAAATGCTATTGGAACTTGGAATTACTAATAACCAAATCGTAACTGAGAAATTTACAGGTTATTAAAGTAGATATATTGAGGCTAAAATGTTAGAATCCTTGTATGGCAAAGGCAACAGCACCTACATGGGATCTTTCTGATTTATATTCTTCAATCTCTGACCCAAAAATCTTCAAAGACAAAAAACAAATTGAAAAAACCGTCAAAGACTTTAACACTAAATACAAAGACAACAAGAAGATTGATATTTTAGCGGCTCTTTCTGATTTTTCCGAAATTGTTAACAAGCTGTCGATTGTTTCTGGTTTCACTTACTTAAAGTTTTCTGAAAATACTCAAGACACCAAGGTTTCAAGCTTACTTCAAGATATTCAAGAGTTTGACTCTCAAGTCTCAGCTTCTACAGCTTGGTTTTTAATCTTAGTTGCAAAACTTGGTGACACTCAATTTAAAAAACTGCAGAAACAACCACACTTTGGTGACTTTGCCCATTTTATCCAAACCAGACGACAACTGGCTGACTTTATGTTGTCAGAAAAAGAAGAAAATATTTTAGTCAAGAAAAGTGTCACTGCAGATCAAGCCTTTGTAAAACTATATGATCAAATTGATTCAACTCAAGAATATGAATTAACCATTAAGGGTAAAAAACAAAAACTGTCATATTCCCAAATTGGCCAGATTATGAAGAATGATCCAGATCGTAAAGTAAGGGAGAATGCTGTAAAAGCAGTTTCAGACGGACTTACCAACAAACAAACATCCTTAATTTATACCTATATCTTAAATACTCTTTTGCTGGATAAGAAAATTGAAGATGGGATACGAGGTTATAAATTTGCCCAACAAGCAACTTATTTAAATTATGAAACTCCTGCCAAAGTAGTAGAAGCAATGATTAAAGCAGTCAGCAGCTCTTGGAGCATTAGTGAGCGATATTACCAAGCAAAATCAAAGCTTCTGGGACAAAAATTGTTTGAGTGGGACAGATATTCTGATGTCTATGTCTTAAAAAATAAAACTCAAGTCTCTTGGGAGCAAACCAAACAAATTATTCTTTCGTCTTTTTCTGAATTTTCAACTGAATTTGCTGGTATTGCAAAGTTATTTTTTGATAATAACTGGATAGACGCTCAAACAAGACCGGGTAAAAAGGGTGGAGCATATTGTTCCTACATTAGCCCTAAGAAACATCCATATGTGTTTATGAATTTTAATAGTAGTTTGGAAGATACAATTGCCTTGGGTCACGAACTAGGCCACGCAATTCATGGATACTTGAATAAAAAACACAACATTTTACAATTTGATTCCTCAACAGCTGTTGCAGAAATTGCCAGTATCTTTGCCGAGTCCATTGTGTTTGATAATTTACTTGTTAATACAAAAAACAAGCAAGAAAAGATAAATATGTTGGCAAATAAGTTACAAGGAAAATTTGCAACAGTTTTTCGTCAAACTGCTTTCTATTTATTTGAATCTGAACTTCATGAGTTAAGGAGAAAAAAAGGAGAACTAACAACTAACCAGATAAGCGATCTTTATCAAAAACATCTTCAACCTATGTTTGGCAAGGGTTTAACCTTAACAGACAGCCACAAGCCCTTGTGGATGCCAATAGCTCATTTCTATCATTACAACTTCTATGTTTACTCATATTCATTTGGAGAGTTGTTGGCAATTTCTCTGTATGCACTTTACAAAAAGAACGGTCAAAAGTTTATAGACAAATACATCCAAGCATTATCAGCTGGAGGAAGTAAGTCTCCAATTGAAATAACTAAAATTATGGGAGTAGACATTACCAAAGAAAGCTTCTGGAAAAATGGCTTAGAACTAATTGAGAAAGAAGTAGAGGAATTTGAACAATTGGTGCTAGAATGAGTTCGTTAGTAAATGGGAGCCGATGGAGGGAATTGAACCCCCGACCCGCTGTTTACGATACAGCTGCTCTACCACTGAGCTACATCGGCAAAGGTAAAATGCACATAATTATAACATGAGAAGAAATTATTCCAGATTAGCCAGAGTTGAAGAAAAAAAGAGTCTTCAGACTGCCGTTATCTTTGGTGTCCTTTCTGTTGTAGTACTAATTGCCTTCATCTTTTTAGGAATCCCAGCAATGGCAAGCTTAGCTAATTTTGTAGGCAATGTTAAAAATGGTAATAAAACTTCCTTTGTTAACGACGGCGTAGCGCCTGCTGCTCCTATTTTTAATACCTTACCCTCATTTGTAAGTAAAGAAGACTTAACAGTATCTGGAACAACAGAAGCTGGTGCAATGGTGACTATTCATGTAAATGATAGTGATACCCAAGTAGAAACTGACACAAACGGCAAATTTGAAACTGAGGTTAACCTTCAACGAGGAGAAAACACCATCTTTGCAACTGCCAAAGATACAGATGGAAATACTAGTGAAGAAAGTAAAGCCATCAAAATAATTCTGGATACCGAGTCCCCTGATTTAACAATTACACTTCCTGCAAATAACTCAAGTTTCTTTGGCAGTAAACAAAAAGAATTAAATATGGAAGGAACAACTGATTCAGGTGCGACAGTTACCGTAAATAACAAAATTGCTTCAATTGATGAATCAGGAAAATTCAAAACTACCATTTCCCTTTCAAATGGAGATAATCAAATAGTAGTTAAGTCGACAGACCAATCAGGGAACACAACTGAGAAAACATTATTTGTCAGTTTCTCTGAATAATTTTAAGCTCTTTTTTCGCGAGATTGCATACATTACTCCCAAGACAAATAAACAAAAACTGTAAAAAATTGAATTGTTGAATTGACTATGAACCAACAGAGCTATGCCACTGGCGGAAAATATTTGGCCATACCAATTATCTGCAGTGTTTAAATATACTAATGAAATAAGCTTAATCAAAGATAACAGTCCAAAGAATCCTGTTGTAGCTAAAACAAAAACAATACTATTATCAAGCCCTGAACAGGCATGACTTTGAGTGTTTGTATCTCCTAAATATTTATTCTTATATTCACAAACGTTGTTGTAACCAATCCCAAACAAAGGACTGTTAGAAAAAATTTTAATTCCTGATTGAGAACTAATGATCCTTTGGGTAATACTGTAAGTTCGCAACAAGTTTGTCCCTTCACTAACTTTGAAAGAACTAAAAATACCCAGCCCTAAAAAAACAATACTCATGAAACTAAACAGATAAATAACATATGAATATGCTTTATCTTTAATAATCAAATACACACTACTAACTAGTAGTGCCAAATACCCTGCTCGTGAATATGTAAAAATTAAAGTAACTACAAAAAAGACAAGAGATAGTAAATACCATTTGTTTTTAGTTGTTTTCCAACTAACCAAAGATATTAAGGCTCCAAAAACCAAAAATATGCTTGTAAATCCAGGATCCAAGAAACTGCCTATCAATCTATATAGGTGGTCATCCCAACCAAAAGCAAAGAATGGTCTAAAATCAGGATACAAAAAATATTGCAGCCAACCAAAGATAGCAATTGCCACCAAACCAACAAATATAAAATTCACAAGTCGCTTCTTTATCTCTTCCTTGTCTACATAATTAAAAACAAATTGTCTAAGAAAAACCGCGAACAATAGATAAGTAATCAAACGACCAAAATAAAGAAATCCAGTTGCAATGTTCAACTTCAAATACAATCCTCCAAATACTAAACTAAATCCAAAAACAAAAAACAATGCTAACAAGTGTCTATCTATTTTTATTTTTGTATTAAAAAAGGAAATTACAACAAAAAGCGCCACTAAAATATCTAAAAGACTTACCGAGCCAATTTTGAAAAGTTGTCCAAAAGGAAAAACAATGAAGCTTAAAAAAAGCATTAATTCTAGTTTTTTTGCATGAACCATAATTTACTCCAGGAAAGAAATGAATGTAGACTCATAATCACAGCCACAACAAATCCCACCATGCCATCTAAAAAACCAGCTCGTAAAAAAAAACCATAGATAAATTTATATAGTGGATAGAAAACAACAATAAAAAGGTTTGAAGTTTTTCCTTCTTTCTTGTTTGCCAATGCATGTAAAGTTGACCGGTGGTTCACCTCACGCAGGAATTCTGCAACAGTTGGATGAGGATAATGTTTAATTGGATTATTCATGTCTTCTATATTGCCAATTACATGCCAATGTTCATGGACAAATCTATCCCATCTACCAGCATTTCTTTTGGCAAGACGCAACAAGCGTACATCTCCTACTTCCCCATGTTTTACCTCAGTTCCCCAAATATAATCTGTTCTTTTGAAAAAATATCCGCTGGTATAGTTAACTTGTTTACCTGTCTTTTGAAGTATTTCCTTTTGTAATTCAGGGGTTATAATTTCGTCGGCATCAACGAACAATACCCATTTTGATTTGGCCTTGGATAGGCCAAAATTTCTTTGACCTGAAAAGTCTTCATTCAAACTCCTGGAAAAAACTTTAGCTCCCATTTGTTTAGCAATAGCCGCAGTCTTATCTTCTGAGTAATCATCAATAACTATTACTTCATCACAAAACTTCAAACCAGTAAGACAATTTTTGATGTTTTGCTCTTCGTTTCTTGTTATAACAACTGCAGATATATTACTGGTCATATTAGGTTAACTAATTATACTTGCCACAAGCACAACTAAACAGATAGAAATAAACACTGCTAATAACAAAGTATATTTGTTTAGTCTACAGAAAAACTCAACTAGTAATGCAGATAACAGTCCAAAATGTTTTTTAAAATAATAGTATCTGCTTTTGACGAAAATCTGGTTTGACTGTTTAGTTCCTGGGTCTTTTGGTTTCCAGTTGTGTTGAATTTGAGCATCAGGATTAATGTAAAACAAAGTTGTAGGATACTTTTGTTGTATTCTTTTGGCTAAATCAGATTCCTCAAAATATAAAAAGAAATTCTCATCAAAACCACCAACGCTTATAAAAATTTTCTTTCTGATAAGGAGTCCGGATCCGGGAACGACATCAACTTGCCGTAAAACATCCAGTCTAGTATCAAACAACCAATAACTTTTTGAAATCGGATTGTTGGGGAAAATTCTGTTAAGAATAGATAAAGCAAATATTCCCCTGATTGGTGTTAATTCTCTGGAGCCCAATTGAGAAAAGACCACCCCATTTGGATGGACTAAATTGGGACCAACGATACTTGTCTTATTGTGACTATCTAAAAAATCAACTAGTTTATTTACTGAATTATCAATAAAACGAGTATCTGGGTTAAGAATTAAAATGTATTCACCAAGGCAGTTTTTAACTCCCAAATTATTTCCTGCACCGTATCCCACATTTTTTGCTGATTTAATATATTTAACCTGAGGAAACAATTTACTAATTTTCTTACTTGTTTTTTTGTCATTTGAATTATCAACAATTATAATTTCAAAACTTTTCTTGAGTGGATATTTGAAAATTGATTTGAGGCAACCAACAAGATCAGCGATTTTGCTGTGATAGACAATGATTATTGAAGTTTTAATTGCTTTTCTAGACATTTACCGTGTATTTTCCAAGTATAGTTTTTTATTATGTGTTGTCTAGCAGCTAATCTAATTTTTTGAAGTCTGGAATTGTTTTTTGTTAACCAGCTAATTTTGTCGACAAAAACAGGAATCTTTCTAGGTAATAAAAATCCGGTTTCATTGTTAATAATAGTTTCTGTATACCCTCCTTCATTTACTGCCAAAACTATTCCTCCACAAGCTTGAACCTCCAATGGTACCAAACCAAATGGTTCACCATAGGAAACACACAGCGTGGCTAAACTATTGGCATACAGATTTGCCATCTGGGCATCTGTCAATTTCCAACCAGAGATTACTTTTAAAGATAACTTTGTTTTAAGTGATATTTGCTTTGCAAAGTTATATCCGTTTATATTGTTTTTCTCGCCAATGAATACTAATTGATTAATCATGTGTTTACTCTTATTTGCAGTTGGTTTAAAGGTTTTAGTATCTACTCCTAAGGAGCAAACAAAAGCGTCAATATTATATGCAAATTTGACTTTGTTTTTAATAAACTTTGAAGCAACAACAATTTTAGTAGCTGACTTTGCGCTTGTTAAATCAACATATTTTCTGAGATTTCTAGTAAGTAATTCATATGTTCTTTTGAGTATTCCAACGTCAGCAGTGAAAGCTAACTGTTTTTCGTAAACAATTCTTAGCAATTCCTCACAGAAATAGACACTTGGTGTTGCCAAATGTCTTAATAAATACGGGGCTTGAGTAAGTTTATCTGGATGAACCAAAACAACATCAAATTTTTGTTTATCAATTTTTTTTGCTAAGCCTTTATGATAAAAATAAAGACAAACAAAGTTATTAAAATCTTTTACCAGCCGGCGGTTGGCAGGTGTTCCTTTTTTTGTTTCTGGTAAATCAAAGGTAAATACTTTTACTTGATGGTTCTGGGAAAGAAAACGCACCTGCTCGTCCAACACTCTTTTTGCTCCTCCAGTTGGTAAATTATGAAAGATTGCTATTCTCATATTAAAAGTAACCCAGCTTTCTTAATGATTGCATTACTTTTTCCTTTTGCTTGTCTCTTCCTGCTCTTTCTGGTTTTTTATAGTCACCAACCTTTGTTGTAGTTTTTCTTTCTTCAAGTGATCTGTACCCAAAATCATATAGTGGGTTGTAGGGAAGGTTAAATCTTTTTATATATTCCCAAACGTCATATTCACTGAATTTTAAAATTGGATGAACCCTTGTGTGAGTCTTCCTGTCTGAGAAAAATGTTTCCTTCTTTCTAGCAGGTGCTTCGTCTGCCCTAATGGCAGTAACTAAAGCTACCAGACTATGTTTTGAAACACTGTCTTCAATAGCCCTAATTTTACTTTCTGCTAAGGTTTCATTTCTTTGTATTTCAGTATTTTCCCAAATAATATTTAGCTTCCATTTCTTAGCAATACTTTTTAAAAACATGTAACTTTGAGCAAAATGTTGGCCGTGATCAATAAACAAAATTATCGGCATATTTAATTTGTTTTCCTGACACACTTGTCTTAGCATATGCATCACTACCAACGAATCTTTTCTGCCTGTGAAAGCAATTCCCAGGTGTTCTTTATATTTATTAAGAGCTGTTAAAAGGATGGCCTTGGTCTGTAATATTTTTTGGTCTAACAAAGAGTAATTTGTAAGTGGTGACACTCCATCCAGTCCCAACGGCTTTGAAACTCCAAGTAAGTCAGAAATTATTGGTCTAAAATCTACAATTGAGATTTTTGTGGGCAATGAGGCAAGTTTTTCGTTCTGGGTATTCATCATATAAATTCCATTAATATCCGACATATGATCAGCAGGTATTTGTGTCTCATATTTTGAGAAGATATTTGTTTCAATGGGCGAAATATTTAGATGAATATCCTGACTTGGCATGAAAACTATATCAGGCCCTTGATCGTAAAATGCTCCTTTATATACTTTGTCCGCGGGCTTTACTATTTCAAAAACAGCTTTACCCTCATATTTTAATTTCGTTAATCTATTGACAAGAAGTGTTTTTGAAATTTTGGAATTGTAAAAATACAAACCTTCAAAAGTTGCTCTAATACCAAAATCTTTTGCAAGCCCGCTTGTTCTTTCCTTTTCAAGGTTATCTACAAACTTGTTGCGTCTGTCTTTAACAAAACCAACTTTCCCCATATCCAATCCAGCATCCTTTAGAAATTTATTTACTACATGAATAATGTTCCAAACTAACTGCCTACTTTCGTGTGTTTGTGCCAATTGCTTAGTAAGCCAGGGGTAAATTGAAAATTGAACCTTTGCCGCTTTATGGAACCCATGATCCGAAACAATAATAAAAGTTTTTTGTTTTCTGGTTTGATTTTGATAATAGCTATATACATCATCAACAATTCCATCAAGTTGCTGATAAAAATCTGCCAATTGCCTTGTTCCCCATAAAAGATGCTGGGCAACATCCACCTCTTTGAACAAGACAAAGCTAAGTTTAGTTTCTGGATTTTTGGCTAAAAATTTTTTAAACTTGTCGGCTTTTACTTTTGCACTAGCAATTAAGTCATCAACAGTTATTTTCTGTGTTTGAGTACCAGCAATTTTAATGAGTCCATCTAAATTACCAAATGAAACATAACTTTTAACTTGTTTAGTTATTGGTTCAAATTTAATATCAGCATTAGTAAAAAAATGTTGATTCTCTTTTCTATAATTTAAAAAACCAAAAATTGCGTGTTTACCAGGGTTTACGCCAGTTAAAAATGACGTCCACACAGATGGCGTAAGTGGAGGAAGTGTGCTTTGGCTAATGCCAGATAAATTTTGCTTTTTTAATTTAGCTAAAAATGGAAGTTTATTGCTTTTGATTAATGGGTCAATTACTTTCCAAGTGGCACCGTCTAAACCAATAACTAAAACACTACTATTCATATAACTTTCGAGCTTCCAGAAGAAACAAGAACACGAGTAAGGAAAAAGATAATAACCGGCAAAGCTACCACTGAAGAGATAAGAGCCGCTAATGCAGTTCCATATATTCCCATACTTAGCGTAAGAGGCACTACAACTATCGCAAGAGTGATAAACCTCACAAAGGTTACTATAGTTACTAAATGTTGTTTCTTAAGCCCTAAAAACAAGGCTGACGAGGTTCCAGATATTGCTTTGATGGCACCAAAAATTGAAAGAATTTTAAGGGGTTCAACAATTGGTAACCAATTGTCACCCAAAACTAAAAGTACAATTGGTTTAGCAAAAACGAAAAATACCACAGCCATTCCGCTGGCAACTGCCGTTACAGCCAAAATAAGCAATAAATAAGCTCGCTTAAGTCTTTTTTGATCCCCCGCAATTCGGGTGTAAATTGGGAAAACTACTTTACCCGACACATCTGAAACTTCAGTCACCGGCAAAGTCGAGAAAGTGTAGGCCATTTGATAAAACCCTAAGGCAGTTGTGCCCAAAAGTTTACCTACAACTAAGTTATCACCATTTTTTGCCAGATAGTCAAAAATTCCCGCCAGTGTTATCCATTTACCTGTTCTAACAACCTTGAGTGACTTGGTTTTTTCAAATTTAAATTTAGGAAATGGAGAAACAATCATGAAAGACAAGATAACTTCCATAACTGCCCCGGCGATAAGTCCCAGTATTAGGGCACTTGGACTTTTTAGGATAAATGCTGCAACTATTGCCACTGTGCAGTCAAAAACAAACACCGATGTACGAAGTCCAAACTCTTTGCCAAACTGTAGGTTCTTTTGAAGTTTTACTTGAGAAGGATTAATAAAACCTCTTATAAGAGGAACCAAGCTTGCCAGATAAATAAGCGGAACAACTTCAAAAGTGTTGAAGAATTTGGCAATTGTTGGAGCTGTTACTAAAAGTAAAAGAAAAATTAAAACTCCCCTTACTATTGAGACAACCCAAGCCGTATCAATGTATTTATCGATATTTTCATCATCTTCTTGAATCAAGAAAATATTAATTCCTGTTTCAGTTAAGAGTTCCAAGATTGCCAAAACGATCAAAACTATTCCATAAACTCCAAAATCAGATGGCAAAAGAATTCGAGCTAAAATTATAGTTCTAATTATTGAGAAACCACGCGTAACAGCTCTAGAGCCACCCATCCAACCAAAACCTGTTAAGGTATTTTTTATGTAGCCCATTGTTCCATTATACCTTCTGCAAAGCCCAACATAACAGCCAAATCACACATGATTTGAACAACAGGTCCCCAAACAGCAATTTCTACCCTTTTGTTTGTTTTTAAAAATACTTTCAGAAAAGCAAAAAAAAGATAAATTGAAAACAAACCCACAAAGACGAAAGGGGAGACAAACCCAAAAACAGAGAAAAGGAAAATACCACCCCCCACAATGTACCGAGTAAGGACTAAAATAACCTTAATATTGTGCGACTCAATTCCTTTTGCTTGCGAATAGATTACTTTTGATTTAATGTCTCCTTTTGCATATTTTTTAATTTTAGTAAAAAAGACACTTATGTTTTCTGGCATACTCCACTCTACCCTAGCGTTTTTAATTCTTTTAATTTCGATGGCATTTTCTATTAACTTTTGATTAAACATCGTATCTTCAGCAGTGTCGTTTAAGAACGTTGGAAAACCATCAGCTTTTTTCCAAGCAGCTTTAGTGAAAGCAATTGAACGAGTAGAAGGCAGAAAAGTATTTTTATCAAAATCTCTTGGTAGGGTTCCTAAAAATACAGTGAAACACTCTTGAAGATTGTGTCTTATGTCCCGCTTTGAAAAAGTTGGCACCATATCGTAAAAACCAGCAACAACTAGACTTTTAGAATTGTTTTCATTTTTCAAAAATGGTTTAGCGAGGTTTTCCAGCCAATTCTTTTTTGCTACACATCCAGCATCAGTCATGGCAATAATATTTTCTTTCGCCAACCCTACTCCTAAATTTCTGGCTTTCGAGCGAGAAATTCCACTTTTAACAATTAATTTTATATTCTTGCTTTTAAAAGATTTAATTATTTGAAGTGTTTTATCACTAGATCCTGCATCGATAATAATAATTTCAGAAGGCACAAAAGACTGGTTGAGTAAAGATATAAGAAGTTTTTTAATAGATGTCTGCTCGTTAAGAACTGTAACTACAAGTGATATTTTTTGTTTTCTTGTCATGTTCTGGACAATTTTATCTTAATTTTCACCTTACACAACGATTGCTTTTGCTTGAAATAAGTAAGAAAAACAAAATTTAACTTAATTTGGAGATGACTTCTTCAAAAGTAATTACTTCTGATTTATCAGAGGTTCTTTCTTTCCATTCTACTTTAGCCTGGGTTTTGTCAGAAACAACAAGCCTAACAGGAATACCAATTAGATCGGCATCTGCAAACTTTTCTCCAGCTGAGATGTCTTGCCGGTCATCAAACAGAACCTCAATACCACTATCTTTTAATTTCTGATATTCTTCTTCCCCTTTACCATGTAGACCAATTAAGTGCACTTGATATGGCGCAATCTCCTTTGGCCAAATAATACCTTTTTCGTCATGGAATTTTTCTACTATTACTCCCATTGTTCTTGAAATACCAACACCATAGCAACCCATAACAGGATATTTCTTGTCACCATTTTTATCTGTGAATGTTAAGTCAAATGCTTTGACATATTTACCCCCTAAATCAAAAACATTGCCAACTTCCGCTGCTTTTGCAGATAATAATTGTGATTCACCACAGCTGGGACAGCTATCACCTTGTGTGTACTTTTGAATATCATCCACATTCACACAATATTCACAAGCATCACAATATAAAATGTTTGCCTCACCTGCATCGGTTAATACTTCAAACTCATATGAAATTTTTTCACTAAAACTTCCACCTGAGGCTTCAGTTACTTTTGCAGTTAGACCCAAACGTTTAAATACTTTTAAGTAAGCTATTTTTGCTTGAGTATAAAATTTTTCAAAATCTTGTTGATCTTCATGGAAGCTATACATATCCTTCATCAAGAACTCACGACCCCGCAAAATCCCTGATTTTGACCTTAATTCATCTCTGAATTTCCATTGGATTTGATAAACCGCCAAAGGTAAATCTTTGTGGGTATGGACTACTTCTTTTACCAAAGGTGTCACTACTTCTTCATGGCTTTGGCCAAGGGCGTATTCTTTGCCGGTTCTACTGGTTAATTTAAATAACACATCAACATCATCCCAACCGCCAGACTGTTTCCAATTGGCTGAAGGATGAAGTGATGGCATGAAAATTTCTTGACCACCAATAGTATTCATTTCTTCCCGCACAATATTTGAGATTTTGTTTAACACTGAAAGTCCAAAAGGTAAGTACGTGTATACACCAGCCATTAATTGGCGCACAAATCCAGCTTGCACCAATAACTTGTGGTTAACTGTTTCAGCATCTTTTGGTGCTTGTTTTAATGTTTTAATAATTAATTTTGAAAACCGCATAGTTTTATATCTTCCTCATATCATTTTCCAAAAAACTAGCTATTTTTTGTCTTTTTTTCCATTGTTTTATTGGTGAATAATTATATCATCTAAGGCTATCTCTAGACCAGTCGTAAGTTTTATCGCGAGAAAACCCCGACTGTAAAGTCGAGGGTTTCTTAAAACGGACGAAGTCCGAAGCGAGAAGATACCCCGAGCGTAAGCTCGTGGGGAATTCATATTATTTTGGAGCCAAAAACAAACCAATCTTGGTAAAAATTGTGTAGATTTTAAACAACATGTCTGGCCAAGCATTAACAACTTACTTCATCATGCTTTCACATGTTTTACAATTTGTTGCATGAGTTAAAACTTCATAAACTGCTGCTACACCAACTGCGATATAGACAATATTTGTTAACTGTATTACGCCAAGCGTTTCAGAAAGCCAAGTGACCAAGTTAAAATCTAAGAGTCCAATAAATCCCCAATTGAGAGCACCGACAATTACTAAGGTATAGGATACTATGTGTAACCACTTCATTTTGTATCACCCCCTTGGTATTTTTGATACATACTTCATTGTAGATTATCCCAGAAGTTCGTCAATATCCTGTAATATCATTGTGGTCGCTATAGGATTCGAACCTATGACCTCATCGATGTGAACGAAGCGCTCTAACCGGGCTGAGCTAAGCGACCTTATTGTTTTTTAACTGCAACTTATTGCCTAAGAAACACTTAAGAGTTTGAACACAGGGAAAAAATATTTCATGTTCGCCAATCTCCTCATCTAATGTACTTAAGAAACTTAATTTCTCTGGGTTTCCATTTAAATAAAACCATCTCCACTCAGCAACTTCGTGTGCATGGCTAGCATTAGTCAAATCTACGTCGGTGTCATTATCAACCTGTACAATGCAACCAAAATCTAAATATCTGATTGTTGATATTTCAGAATCGTCTATTGAAACAATTTTTAGTCTTTCACTTTGTATATCTATACCTGATTCTTCTCTTATCTCTCTTGCTGCAGCCACTCTAACATTGTCACTATCACAGCTTCCACCAGGAAGTGCCCAAAAACCTATTGGATTAGTAGTTCTTTTACCCATTAAAAACATTCGTCTTCCTTGTTTGTCTTGTTTCCAAATTATAGTGCCAACCCCAAGGTTAAGGGGGCCAATTTCTAGGGTTTGTTTTTCAACCATGCGACATTCTAACTTCAACAACTTCTTAATGCAAGAAAACTAATTTATGCGAACCGTGTAATCTATGTCGGCGGCTTCATTTTCTTGAATTTTCTGACCGTTGCGTTTTACTTGCCCTATTATATAATCTTTTTGTGCGAACAGAAAATCCATATAATACATTTGATATTCCCACACAATATCAAGATTTCAAACGCTTCAAAGAATCTACAACAAACATTCGTCAGCAAATGGAACAAATGCAAAATTTGGAAGAATATTTGGAACCATGGTACAACATGAGTAGAGAAAATGGATCTGCTTACCCCAGTCAAGGACTATTGCGGACTGAGAACGACTATCTTGACTATAGACTAACACCCAATGGAGACGCAGAAACCGTAATGTTAAGTAAACAAGAAATTATCGAAACATTAAGTACACAGTTAGAGTTCTTATCATTGTTCAATCATCCTTACCGCATTTACCATCTTTTAAAAAAAGACAAAGAAGAATTCTGTCCACCACCAGAACTAGAAAGTGACTTATTTAAAGTCGCCAGCAGTGAATATATTTCTCTAGCAATTGGTGACATTGCTGCAACCGTACATTGGGCACCAAAAGAAAGAGTAAGTCGTTCTGAAAGAGAAGGTCAAGGTCCTTTTATAAAATTGGGGAGGCAAGCTCGTTCCTTATTTATTGGATCTGAATCTCCAGACACTTGGAGCAGTTCTGTTGCAGTTGCAGTTATGGCAGCATCACACTGCTTAGCGGCAATTCCTAGAAATGGAGTTCTTCAAGATTTAGAAAGACAGGCAGCTTTTGCGAGAGATGTTTTTAAATGGCTAGATCATTATGCAGATTTGATACTAACAGATAGACCTGATAGAGAAATTATCACCCAAATGTGGAAAAACAATGTAATGGGAACCCTAGAAGCGAGTCCCGACAAAGCACTGAGGCGTGCAGACTTACTTATGGAAGCGGGTGTAAGATCTTTCAGACCATACTCTCCTGAACCAGGAATGGGTCCTGTAACTACAACATATGAATTAAGAAAAAGATATGGAAACGAGATTGAAATAATAGCAGGACAAATTGTTAGTGTTGAACAAGCACAAATGGTTGAACAAGCAGGGGCTGAAGGTATTGTTGTCGGAATAGGGGGAGGTGGTAGGTGTATTACAGGATCGAGAAGTGGTTTGCCAATAGATTGGCCAGAATTGGTATGGAATTTAAGAGGCAAAATTGGCATCCCAATTATTGTTCAAGGAGGGGCATCAGACCATATTCCAGAAACTTTATTATTGGGAGCCTCAGGTATTGGGGTATCTAGAATAGTTGCTGGAGGAACAATTGAATCTCCAGGAGGCGCTTTGTTCTATGTAGATTCACAAGGAAGAAAATTTAAAACCTACGGAGGAGAAGCTTCTGCACGAAATAAACGCGTCGAAGGTAAATTAAAATTCGGCCGTTTAGCCTCTTTTGTAGAAGGAGAAACAACAAAAGCTTTCTTAAACTTTATTGATGGAGCAGTTCCAACTTTAACATACAATCTAGACCAACTGAACGAAAACGCAATATTAGGATTAGTTTTCCGATCTGTAGAGTCAGTTGAAGAGCTTCATGCAATCAATCCATCACCACTAAAACGCTTAACTGAACAAAGTGACCGTCAAAGACGTACACATTAGGGTTACCCCTTGTTTCTTTTTCAACAAAAGTTAATAATTAAGTTAGTATGTTTGAAAGACTTGGTGCCTTTATTCTAGATATCTTACAAGTAGTTGTCTTTGCTGTTGCCATTTTTCTTTTTGTTTATCTACTTGTTTTACAACCCCACAAAATTAAAGGTCAATCAATGGATCCAACTTTCAAAGATAGTGAATTTTTATTAACCGATAAGATTACTTACAGATTTGGTGAGCCAAAAAGAGGTGACGTAGTTGTCTTTAAAGCTCCACCAGATGACAAAGACGAATATATTAAGCGTATCATTGGTCTTCCAGGAGACACAGTAAAGGTTCAAGGAGGTAAGGTGTATGTCAATAATACTCTTTTGGATGAGAAAGCATATCTTGATACATCTGTTGTTACTCAGCCTGGAATTTTCGCAGCGGAAGGCAGAGAAATAAAAGTATCCCAAGGAGAATACTTTTTAATGGGAGATAATAGGCCCCATTCCTTTGACAGCAGAAACTTTGGACCAATCAGTCAAGAAAAGTTTACCGGCCGTGCTTGGGTAAGCTATTGGCCACCTCAAAAAGCTGGCGTAGTACCAGAAGTTGATTATGGAATATAATTGAACAATATCTTTTAGGAGGTAATTGATTTGTAAATCTTTTGAAGTTGGTTTTCTGTGTCATCTGGACTCCCTT
>JBBTWO010000080.1:0-17302 GCA_038062745.1 Patescibacteria group bacterium
ACTTTGCAACCAATAATATTTCTTTCTACACACTTTCGATACCGGCTTTAAAAATAGAGAATGCCTCTGTGGCAATTGGGGGAGAGGATTTGGCAGAATACCTTATTCAATATCCTGGAACTGCAATGCCAGGAAAGAGAGGTAATGCTGTTGTTTTTGGGCATTCAGTCCTACCGCAATTTTTTGATCCAAAAAGCTACATCACAATATTTTCAAAACTAGATAAATTGAAGTCAGGAGATGAGATCTTTGTCAGTTATGATGGTGTAGCATATAAATATAGAGTTGAAAACATGACTGAAGTTGTACCAACCGATTCTCAAGTATTGGAACAGAACTTGAGTGATGCCTTTATTACTTTGGTTACCTGTACTCCTCCGGGGGATCCAACCAGACCAAAGAGGCTTATTGTTAAAGGCAGGATTGTTCCACCAGGAGAAGCAAATGCAAATATTAGGAATTGATTACGGAACAGCAAAAGTGGGGGTAGCAATTGCCCAGTCGCCATTGGCCGAACCATTGGAAGTAATAAGGTACAAAACTCAGGAAGAATTATTCACCAGGTTGAAAAATATTATTGTGTCGCACAATATAGAGAAGGTGGTGGTGGGGGAATCAGAAAATGCTTCAGCGGTTGAGGCTCATGAGTTTGGAGATAAACTTCACACAGAAACCGGTTTAGAAATTGTGTATCAAGACGAAAGCTTAAGTTCTATTGAGGCTCAGGCACTTTCGCGTCAAGCTGGTATCAAAAGATCCAGAAGAAAGAAAATGGAAGATGCCTATGCAGCCACATTAACTCTACAATCGTATTTAGACATAGTTGCATGATATAATTACTTTAGGTTAAGATCCTAATATGTTGAAAAATGTAATTGCTCCAATTCAAGCTTGGCTTCTCTCACAAGGAAAATGTGTGGGTTGTGGTATGCCACTTGCTGGAGCCAAAAGAGAAAAGTTTAAAGGGGACACTGAAAAGGTACATTGTAAATGTAGAAGAATCTACATTTTTGACACCAAGAAAAAAACCTACAGAAGAGCACTTCTTGAAGAGGTATAGTCTTTGCAGACACTGACTAAAAAGAATTTGTTATACTAATCCGTATGCTTAAAAGACTGTTTCTACCTATTATCTTCATTTGTTTAGTCGTTGTTGGCCTTGTTGGTTATATATGGTTTCATAGAAATTTACTTGCTGTTTCTTCTTCTGACCAAACTCAAGAATTTTTAATCACCAAAGGAACTGGAGCCATTAAGACTGCAACAAACTTAGAAAAAGCAGGACTAATTAGAAATGCATTAGTATTTCGTATTTATATGAAGATTTCGGGAGCGGAAGGTAGAATCCAAGCTGGACAATATGACCTCTCCCCTTCTATGAGTACGGCAGAAATAATTAAACAACTGCTGCTTGGACCAAATGAAGTTTGGGTAACCATACCGGAAGGTATGAGAAAAGAAGAAATTGGTGAAAAATTTATTTTGAGCTTTGGACTTAAAGACCAAAAAGCTATTGACTTCAGATCTGAATTTAGGAGTTTAACCAAGGACAAGGAAGGTTATCTTTTCCCAGATACTTATCTTTTTGAAAAAACTACAACTGCCACAAAAGTGGTTAATTATTTAACCAATACTTTTACCACCAAAACCAAGGGGCTGGATACTGATTATGAAACGATAATTGTGGCCTCACTTTTAGAGCGAGAAACATTTACTGATGAAGAGAAGCCAACAGTTGTCGCAATTATCTATAAACGTCTTGATGCGGGTTGGCCACTTCAAATTGATGCAGCAGTTCAATACGCAGTCACAAACTCAAAATTGAACAATTCCAACACTGTAATTTTGGATGAATATTGGAAGGAGTTAACAAAAGCAGATATAGATATAAGTTCTCCCTACAATACCTATAAAAGGACAGGATTACCCCCTACTCCAATTGCCAATCCAGGACTGGCATCTCTAAAAGCTGCTATAAATAAACAAATGGAGACCGACTATTATTTTTATCTCCATGATTCCAAAGGCCAGATTCATTATGCCAAGACTTTAGAAGAACATAATGCTAACGTTAGAAAATATTTGAACAAATAGTTGACAAGCAATCCAAAAGTTATAGAATGCATTCAGTTATGTCTTCTGAACTAGCTTATAAAACTCAACTTCGAGACCAATTTTCCCGATATTCAGATCCACACAACAGACACAACTTACTAGAGTCTGGTGCTTTTGATGTAGCCACAAGAATTATGAAAGGGGCTGAAGTTCCATTGTGGATGATAGAATTTTCAAAAAAGACTTTGCCACGTGAGGGCGACTATTTCTCTTGCAAGGTACCATTGTTGGATGGAAACTCTATACGAGTCGAGCGCGAGTTAATAAAAGATCCCTTCAACAATACTGCACTTGTGGAAAGAGTATATTCTGGAGCCGGCAACACCATGACTCTTGGTCGAGTAACCACAGTAGTCAAACAAATATCTCATGGAATAAATGGCAGTGGTTATTACATTTTTTCTCAAGGACAAGATGAGATACAGGAGGGGGTACCTCTTAAGAGAGGTTCTATTGCTTGTGATGAGAGTTATTTGCGGCATGCACTGCTTACTCAGTCGACCCCAATTAGAGATTTAACCTAGCGCTTTTAAGATTTGTTGGAGTATAATTAACTTTCAGAGCCGCAAGCTCTGATTTTTTGTGTATGAGGGGAAAAGAATCTGTTTATATAGGTCTTGGTTATGGAGGTTGTGGGGGTGGAGCTGCCGAAACCGCAGAAGAATGGGGAATGGTTGCCTTAAAAGATGGCAGAGTTGGTTGGATAAAAAATACCTCGAGAGGCCAATCAGAAATGACTTATAAAAGAATAGCAGCCGGAGATTTTCTTCCCCATGAGAGGATACCTGTATGTGGTATATCTGAAAGAGAGTGTGAATTAGTGCCTCCAAGTGAGATAGACCACTTGCTTTAGAAAAGTAAAAGAGCTATAAATTGTTAGAGTATTTTGGGGTGTTGACACAACCTGATTCTTGTATATAATTACCCTTAAGCCTAATTTTTTAGGTTATCCCGGCATCGCCCGGGTGTTTTCATGTCACCGGCTAAGTGTCGGGGACTAATTAAAGATACCCTCATGGCTCAAAGGAGAAATTTTGGAAAACTGGAAAAAGATCTGCCAAAAATGGATCTGTCGTTGATTCAAAAAGAATCATGGAACTGGTTTTTAGAAGAAGGGATAGCCCACGAGCTTAAAGAAATTTCCCCTATCGATGATTTTACAGGCAAAAATTGGCAGCTTGTGTTGTCTGAGCCAAGTTTGGAACCAACTACTATTACTCCTAAATTTGCCCGCGAAAAAGGACTCACCTATTCTTCCCCATTTAAGATAGTTGCCACGTTAATTAACAAAAAAACAGGTGAGGAAGTTGCTCAAGAAGTATATCTTGGAGACATCCCCCAAATGACAACTGCTGGGACTTTCATAATTTCTGGAATTGAAAGAGCAGTTATTAATCAATTAGTTCGCTCCCCTGGAGTTTATTTTGCTGGCGGAATGGACAATACAACTGGAAGAATGTTGTATATGGCAGAAGTCAGACCACTTCATGGTTCATGGCTTGAATTTGAAGTTTCCAAAAATGATGTTATTTCAGCAAGAATCGACAAAAGAAGAAAAGTAAACGCTATTACCTTCCTTCGGGCAATGGGAGTTGCTTCAGATCATGAAATTAAAGAAATCTTTGGGGCAGTGGACACTCACAAAGACCACCAATATATTAATAAATCCATTTCCAAAGATCCAACCAAAACTAAAGAAGAAGCGTTAATCGAAATTTACAAAAAGATGCGACCTGGAGAACCAGCACTTTTGGAGAATGCTCAAGGATTATTTGATTCTTTGTTTACTGACGCCCGAAGATATGATCTTGGTAAAGTTGGAAGATATAAAATAAATAAAAGATTAGGATTGGAAGTTGCTAACGAACCACAAAATTGGGTCTTGACTCGCGAAGATGTTGTTGCAGCTTTAAAATATCTTATTGGCTTGCAAAACGGTAATGGTAGAATTGATGATATTGATCATCTTGCTAATAGACGTCTAAGACGCGTTGGTGAGCTTGTAGCAACCCATGCTTTCCGAGTAGGACTATTAAGACTTGAGCGCTCTGTTAAGGAAAAAATGAGCTTAATTTCTCCAGACGACAAACCACAACCATCAATTTTAATTAATGCCAGACCATTAATTGCTGCTTTAAATGAATTTTACAGAACCAGCCAACTATCTCAGATTTTAGATGATACCAATCCTCTATCTGAAATTGACAACTTACGCCGTGTTACTGTGCTGGGACCAGGTGGAATCAATCGCGAGAGAGCTTCCTTCTCAATCAGAGACGTTGGTTCATCTCAATATGGAAGAATTGATCCTGTGAGAAGTCCTGAGGGACCAAACATTGGATTGGTTACCTATTTAGCACTCTATGCCAGAATCAATGAATTTGGATTTATTGAATCTCCCTATAAGGTCGTTGAAAAGATAAAGTCTGGAAATAAAGTAAAAGCAAAGGTAACCGATCAAACTATCTATGTAACGGCTGACGATGAGGAAGAAATGCACATTACCCACTCAGGAGTAGAAGTGGATAAAAATGGTTTTATTACCTCAACTCGTGTTCCCTTAAGATTTAAAGGAACTTTCGTTGAAGGAACACCAGAATTAGTAGATTTAATTGATATTACTCCAAGACAGGTCTTTGGAGCTTCTGCTTCACTTATCCCTTTCTTGTCTCACGATGAAGGTAACCGTGCTTTGATGGGAAGTAACATGCAATGTCAGGCAGTTCCACTAGTGAGTCCAGTAGCTCCCGTAGTTGGAACTGGTATGGAAGGTATTATTGCTTCTGCCATGGGTAGAGTAGTTAAATCTGAGTTTGATGGCGTAATTGAATACGCTGACGCAAACAGAGTTGAGATTAAACTTGATAAGAAGCTTGAAGGTGAGCCAGTTGGTGACTATGAAGTGATGGAGGCAGGTAAAAAAGTTGCTTACCACATTACCAAGTTTTTACGAACTGCTCAATCCACAGCTTACAACCAAAAGGTGAAGGTAGTTGAAGGTCAAAGAGTTAAAAAAGGCGATTTGCTTATTGATGGCCCTGCTTCTGACAATGGGGAATTGGCTTTGGGAACAAATTTAGTCGTTGCCTACACTTCTTTTATGGGATATGGGTTTGAAGATGCTATTTTGATTTCCGATAAATTAGTAAAAGATGATTTGCTTACCTCAATCCACATTAAAGAATATACAGCTGATGTTGTTGAAACAAAGCTGGGATCTGAAGAAGTAACTGCTGACATACCAAACGTAGGAGAGCTGGAACTTGCCAATTTGGATGAAGGTGGAATAGTCGTCATCGGAGCAGAAGTCGGACCAAATGACATTTTGGTCGGAAAAATTGCACCAAAGGGAGAAACAGAATTAACTGCAGAAGAAAGACTTTTGCGAGCCATATTTGGTGAAAAAGCCAGAGAAGTACGCGATACTTCACTTCGTGTTCCCCATGGAGAAGAAGGAATAGTTACTGAAGTAAATATTTTAGATCGTGCTAAAGGTGATGACTTGGGACCTGGAGTCATTAAGTCCATTGTTGTTAAAGTTGCCCAAATCAGAAAAGTAATGGTTGGAGACAAAATTGCCGGACGACATGGAAACAAAGGAGTTATTGCTAAAATCATGCCGGCTGCTGATATGCCTTACTTAGAAGATGGAACACCTGTGGATATTATTATCTCCCCTCTTTCAGTTCTTGCTCGTATGAACTTGGGACAGCTTTTGGAATGTCATTTGGGTTGGGCACTCAGGAAGAATGGGGAAACTGGCGCACTTCCAGTTTTTGATCCAATTCCAGAAAGCATAGTTTTTGAAGAATTGGGCAAAGCAGGATTACCAACCTCTGGTAAAGCTAGGCTCATTGATGGAAGAAATGGTGAAAAATTTAAAGAAGACACAGTTGTTGGTATTGGTTACATCATGAAGTTAAAGCACATGGTAGAGGACAAGACCCATGCCCGATCAACTGGACCTTATTCCTTAGTTACTCAACAACCACTTGGTGGAAAAGCCCAAATGGGTGGACAAAGACTGGGAGAAATGGAAGTTTGGGCACTGGAAGCACATCGAGCATCCCATACATTACAAGAAATGTTGACCATTAAATCAGATGATATTGTTGGTCGTGCGCAAGCCTTTGGAGCAATTGTTAAAGGTGAACCAATCCCAGAAGCTAAAGTACCAGAATCATTTAAAGTTTTGGTGAGGGAACTTAATTCATTGGGTTTGGGAATTTATGCAGAAGGCGTCATTAAAAAGGCTAGCGATGAAGTGGAATCTGAGGGTATTGTACCTTCTGAAGTGGTTGCTTTAAACGAACTAGTGGCAGCAGGTCCCGCAGCAATGGAAGAAATTGAGGTAAGTAACTAACTATGACAAACAATAACATACCAACCGACACATTATTGGATTTGCGAAATCTTGAGGATTTCAAAGCTTTAAAAATCAGACTTGCTTCTCCTGAAGAGATCAGAGCCTGGTCACATGGCGAAGTTACCAAGCCTGAAACCATTAATTACCGAACTCTCAAGCCTGAAAAAGATGGCCTTTTTGACGAGCGAATCTTTGGACCTACCAAAGATTGGGAATGTTACTGTGGAAAGTACAAGAGAATCAGGTATAAAGGTGTTGTTTGTGATAAATGTGGAGTAGAAGTAACTGAGGCCAGAGTTAGAAGAGAAAGAATGGGTCACATTTCTCTTGCAGCTCCTGTTGTTCACGTCTGGTTCTTTAAAGGTGCTCCATCAAAAATCTCACTTTTACTTGATTTGGCTCCAAGAGCTGTAGAACAGGTAGTTTATTTTGCTAGATACTTAGTTATTGGTACTGATGAAGCCAAAAGAACCGACGCAATCAAAAAACTTATCTTGGCCAAAGAAGAAAAAATGGCTGAAATTAGACAAGCTTATACAGATCGCAAGGACCTATTGACCAAGGACGCAGACGTCAGACGCGAAAAAACTCAAGGCAAAATTAAAGACAAAGAGCAAGCAGGACTTGCAGTTTCTGAAATTGACCTTGATGCCAGAAAGAAACAAACCGCCCTTTCTGAAGAAGAAAGAATGACAATTGAAAGAACTGAAGAGCTGTTTGACAAACTTATTGGTTTGGCAAAAGGTATTAAGATGTTGGGCTTTTTATCAGAAGAAGAATATGACGAACTTTCCTCATACGATGCTTCAGACTTTATTGAAGTGAAAATGGGAGCAGAAGCGATTCTTTCTGTAATTGAAAAGCTTGATTTGGAAACAATTAGAACTGAAATTAGAAAAGAACTAGAAGAAACTGACACCAAAAGTGCCAAATTTATAAAACTTACCAAGAGACTAAAGATTGTTGACGGTATGGCCTCTGCTAAAGTGCATGCAGCTTGGACAATATTACGCGTTTTGCCAGTATTGCCTCCAGACTTGCGACCAATGGTTCAGCTGTCAGGTGGAAGATTCGCCACTTCTGATTTAAACGACCTTTACAGAAGAGTGATCAATAGAAACAATCGTTTGAAGCATCTTATTTCTCTTGGGGCTCCAGAAATCATTTTGAGAAATGAAAAGAGAATGTTACAAGAAGCAGTTGATTCCTTGATTGATGCCTCTCAAAGGAAAGCAACCAGAAGGGGACGTGGAAAACAAACACTTCGATCACTTTCAGACATGTTGAGAGGAAAACAAGGACGATTCAGACAGAACTTATTGGGTAAACGCGTGGATTATTCAGGTCGATCAGTTATTATTGTTGGACCAGAATTGAAACTTACTCAATGCGGACTTCCAAAAGAAATGGCACTGGAGATGTTTAAGCCGTTTGTGCTTCGGGAAATGATAGTTCGTGGTGTTGCACCAAACGTAAAGTCTGCCAAGAATATGTTAGAAAGGCGTCCTGCAGAAGTTTTTGATATTTTGGAAGAAATAACCAAAAATCACCCAGTACTTTTGAATCGTGCACCGACCCTTCACAAACTGGGTATTCAAGCTTTCTATCCAATTTTAATTGAAGGAAACGCTATCCGCGTTCATCCAGCAGTCTGCGGAGCATTCAATGCTGATTTTGACGGAGATCAAATGGCAGTACATATTCCTTTGTCAGCAAAGGCAATTGAAGAAGCTAAGACTCTTATTATGTCTGACAAAAACTTACTTCGAGTTGCTGATGGCTCACCTATCACTTCCCCATCCTCTAAAGAAATGGCCTTGGGAGTTTATTTCTTGACTGCAGACGATCCAAGAATGACAACCAGTAACGTTCAATTCTCAGATACTGCAGAAGCAATACAGGCTTATCAGTCTCAAAAAATAGACCTTAAGCAAATTATTAGCGTCAGAGTTAAGGGTGAAATGATTGCTACCACTATTGGAAGGATCATGTTTAATGAAGTATTGCCAGAAGCTTTTGGATTTGTTAACCAATCAGTTAATTCCTCCCTTATTAAAGAAATAGTCACTAAGTCTTTCACGATGGTTTCTGAAGACCAGGTTGTCAGACTTATTGACGACATTAAAGACTTAGGATTTATTGGTGGAACCATGAGTGGGTTGTCATTTGGTGTCACTGACGCCCAGATCTTACCTGGTAAAGATAAAATTATTAATGAGGCCAACCAAAGAGTCTCAGAAATTGAGGAAAACTTTGCTCAAGGTCTTATTACAGTTGAAGAGAAAAGAAGACTTACCCAAGAAGTTTGGATCGAAACAACTGAGGAAATTGCCGACAAGACTTGGGAAATTATTGAACCAACCGGATCAATTAGAGTTGTTATTGACGCTAAAGTCGGACGTACATCCCGCGATCAAATTAAACAGCTTGCTGGTATGCGAGGCTTGGTTACTGATCCAACTGGAAAGATTGTTGAACTTCCAATCAAATCTAACTTCCGTGAAGGCCTTTCAGTATTTGAATACGTAGCTTCAGGTCGTGGATCACGAAAAGGATTAACAGATTCAGCTATTAAGACTGCTGATGCTGGATATCTAACCCGCCGACTAGTGGACGTTACTCACGATATGTTAGTCAGGGTTGAAGACTGCGGAGTTAAAGAAGGGTTAGAAATAAAAAGAAATGTTCGAACACCAGCTTTTGCCAGACGAATATTTGGCCGATTTGCAGCAGAAGATGTAAAGACACAAACTGGAGAAGTATTAGTCAAAAAAGGAGACTTTATTGATGAAGACATGTCCAAACTCATCGAAACTGCAGATGTTGCCTCGGTAGTTGTGAGATCGCCACTTACTTGTTGGACAAAATATGGCGTCTGTCAAAAATGTTATGGCTGGGATCTTTCTGATAAAAAGATTATTCAAATTGGTGTTCCAGCAGGTGTTATTGCAGCTCAATCCATTGGAGAACCTGGAACTCAGTTAACCCTGCGAACAAAACATTCAGGAGGAGTCATTGGTGTTGACGTTACTCAAGGATTGCCTCGCGTTGAAGAGTTATTTGAAGCTCGTGTTCCAAAGATTCTTTCTCCCCTAACTGAAATTGATGGAAAAGTAAGTGTTACCGAAACTGAAGTAGGTTGGAAAGTGACTATTAAAGCAGTAGACAAGAGTAAAGAAGAAAGAGAATATGTAATACCAAAAGCATCTAAATTAATAGTTGAAGAAGGCCAATTGGTGGCAATTGGAACACAACTTGCTTCAGGGTCACTGGACATTAAAGAGGTCCTTATTGTTAGTGGCCTCAAAGCTGCTCAAGAATACTTGGTTAATGAGTTACAAGCTGTTTATGAATCTCAAGGAATACCAATAAATGACAAACATTTTGAAGTCATAATTCGCAAAATGACTGATGAAGTTAAAGTTTCAAATGCAGGGGATACATCATTCTTACCTGGAGACATTGTTGATAAAGCTAAGTTTGAAGAAGAAAATGAGCAAGTAAAGGCTGACGGCAAGAAACTTGCATCTGGAAAGCAAATTATCTCAGGTATCACAAAAAGAGCTTTACATACAGACAGTTGGTTGTCAGCAGCATCTTTTGAACAGACAACTGATATCTTAACTGATGCCTCCCTTAGGGGAAGAGTTGATCGACTACTTGGTTTGAAAGAAAATGTCATCATAGGTAGACTTATACCTGTCTCACCTGATAGGATCAATGTCTAAAGTAATTTAAAAAATATGCCTACAGCATCACAATTAGTTCGAAAAGGACGAAAACCAAAGGTCGCAAAAGCAAAAGCCACAGCTCTTAAAAGATGGTTTAATGCCAAAGATAGAAAGTTTAAAGTCTTAAGCGCTCCCTTTAAAAGAGGGGTAGTTTTGGCTGTCCGAACGATGACACCAAGGAAGCCTAATTCAGCTTTACGAAAGGTAGCTCGTGTCAGACTGTCAAATAAACAAGAAATTACAGCTTATATTCCAGGAGAAGGTCATAATATTGCTGAACACGCAGTAGTTTTAGTTAGAAGTGGAAAAGTAAAAGATCTTTCAGGAGTTAGATATAAAATTGTTAGAGGAAAATTTGGAGCCGATGGAGTTGTTGGCAGAAAGACAGGGAGAAGTAGATATGGTTCTAAAGCTCAAGAAGGAGGAGCACCAGCTGTTAAAGCAGCCTAAAAACAAAATAATATGCCAAGAAGAGGAGCACCACCAGCAAAAATAATTCAGCCAGATCCATTATATGGAGATCAAATGGTGACAAAATTAATCAATAGATCCATGCGAGATGGTAAAAAAAGCGTAGCTCAAACACAGATTTATAAAGCTTTTGAAATCATTAAAGAAAAGACAAAAGAAGATCCAATGGTTATTTTTGGCCAAGCATTGGATGCCATCAGGCCAACCATGGAAGTCAGAAGTAGAAGAGTTGGAGGAGCTGCATACCAAGTCCCAATGCCTGTAAGGGGAATACGAAAAGATTCTTTGGCAATCAGATGGCTAATTGAATTTTCCAGAAAAAGAAGTAACTCCGAATTTCATACTTTTGCTGAAAAATTAGCAGCAGAAATTATAGAAGCAGCAAAAGGTGATGGAGCATCTGTCAAGAAAAGACAAGACATGGAACGAAGTGCAGAAAGTAACAAGGCTTTCAGTCACTTCCGATGGTGATAGAAAAAAATCTATTATATCTTTACTTCTTGTAATCTTCGGTATATTATTAATTAATGTCCAACACTGGTAGGTGTATTGAATGTGGTATTTCTGGTTTGAGGTGGAATAAGCGCTACTGTAGTGAAGAATGCAAACTAAAGTGTAAAATAAACAAAATACAGCTGATGTGCTCTGGTTGTGGCAAAGAGTTTGAACAATTCCGTTGGTTTAAAAGAAAAACTAACTACTGTAGCACAGAATGTTACAGAAGTTCTACAAAACTAAAGGAAAAGAGGAGTTGTAAAGTGTGTGCCAAAGAGTTTTGGGCAAAGAACTTCCATGTTATTAAAGGTTTTGGAATTTATTGTAGTAGAGAGTGTCAATTTAAAGATTATCCCAAAAGAATAAGAAAAAATTGTGAATTTTGTGGAAAGTTCTTTAGTGTTCAACCTTCGATTCAAAATAAAAGAAATCATTGTAATAAAAAATGTTTTGATGATTCAATGAGAGACTATGTTACCTGTAATTGTCGAAATTGTCATGTAGACTTTGAAATTCCCCGATGGGAATTAAATAGAGGTAGGGGGACATTTTGTAAATATAAATGTTTTATTGAATTTCAAGGAGAAACCTACATAGAGGGAAAGGTTAGGAAAATACTAGAAAAAATGAAAGTTGAATTTATACAAGAAGCAAAATTTAATCGTTTTAGGATTGATTTTCTTGTTGGTAAAGTTGCTATTGAATGTGACGGAGAGTATTGGCATCAAAGTGAATATGCAAAAGATAGAGATTCAAGAAAAGACAAATTATTAGCAAGTTTAGGTTATAAAATCGTTAGATTAGCAGGAAAGAAAATAAATAATTCTTCAGAAAATACTTTGCAGAAATTAATAGAAAAAGCTCTATCTTATTCTTCTAAGACCAAATTAATAAATCCTGAGATGAACTGATTATCGGTCGGATTGGCAATTTGCATTAAGCTATATTTCCATCTTCGACCATTTTTCTTAAGTGTTATTGTGACTGCTCTTTCGAGTGGATAGTATTCTTCATCAGAAAAAACTACTTCTGTTACTATGATTTTCGTTGTTTTTCCAACAAAATCTGTGGACATAATGTAACACCCGTGGGTTTGGGTCTCGATTAAGCAATCATCATCTAGTTTGGCAAAAATAGCATCCCATTTTTCCTCAGTGTGAGACTGGATTTTGTCCAATAAGGTTTGAATATCTTCAACACTTTCAAATTTAAACCAATTATCAATCTCGCTCATTTTTATTGGATTATACTCTAGAGAAACTTCTTAAATGTGACTTTACCTATAAGTTGTTCTAAGTAACTTCTGGGGAGGATTAATATTGTCTAAAAAATCACTTAAATAATCATGATCTTTCACTATTTTAATAATTGGGAAATCCCATTCTTCAGCTTCTCTGTCAGCCTCCATAAATATCATGAATCCATCTTTTGAATTCTCCAAAATCTCCCCGTTCTGAAAAATTATTTTACTAACTAAAACTATTGGGTGTGTGACAGTAGATTCAACGTCTTCCCAGTTGCTTATTTCAAGATAAAAGTGGGTGGTTTCGTCAACTAAGACAACAAGTGATTTATTTATTAGATCTATCACCTTTGCTCCATTATCTTCAGAGAACAGTCTGAATTCTTGGATGAATTCACTTGTTGTTCCTAAGCTCTCTATTTTGATCGTTCTTTCTACCATTTTAATTTCCGATCTGTATGATATCATGGTCGCACAATGAGTGAAGAACGGTTTTCTCCATTTGGTATAAATTCAAAAAATGTTGTATCTATGGATGAATTAGTCAGAAGTGATGTTTTAGGGAGGCCTGCTAACCCAGAACCATGGGGAATATATAGAAAAAATGACGAATCGATGGGATTTTTGGGTATGTCAGAGTATGTACCTTTTTCTGAGCTTACTGCAATTCAAAGACTATGGAGAGAGTCTAAAAACTTAGGCATAAAAGCAGTTGGTGGAATTTTTTATTTCTATGAAAGAAGTGAAGGAAATTTAGCTGAAATTAATCATCAAGTTAGAGTTATATTACCAATCGACTTTGCTATTAACTTAGATATTCAAGCTGGTTCGTGGATCGCAGAGCAGCAACAAAAGTTGGCTCAAAATTATGCTACACCTGCATGGTCGTTTGGAGTTACAAATAAACTTTTCAGTGAGGATGAATTAACTAAAATAGCAACTCTTGCTCACAATGACATGCCAGAAGGAGTTTTGTATTTTGCTGGTGATCAACAAGATGTATTGGATCACAGTTTGACCGATAAATTCTTGTTTTTGTCGATATTGATAGAAAGGGAATCACGAGTCAACAATTTGCTGATCTGAGTCAAAAAATAGATAGTCCATTTTGGGTTGGTACAACAACTCGTGGTTATCATCTTATTTTTCCTCACATATTCAGTAATTCCTCAATGGAAACCAGACTAGAACCAAAATTAGCTTCGAAAGCTGGCTTAATTTTAGATGCATTAGGTTTCACTCCTGATCTGAGAAATAGTTTGCATATTTGTGAAACTATGGAGGCAGTGATTAGAGTTTCAGCTCGTCTTGAAAAAGATGAGAAGCCACCCACACTTGAGGCGGCTGTTTGGGGAAACAATGTCAAAAGAATGGGGGCTGAAAGCACTAACGATGACAATTTCCAGAGCCTCATTTATCAGATCATGGAGATGTTCGATGACTAGCGTTGATAAAGATAGTCAATCAAGATATAATTGGTGTCTGGAAGCTTCTAGTGCTTCTATTTTTTTGTAAAATAATAACATGGCAGGACAAGTAACAAAGAAAAAATCAGCAATTGTCTCAACGGTCACTAAAGATCGTTTAGTTTCATATGAAAAGATCCGAAATATCGGCATTATTGCCCATATTGATGCTGGAAAAACAACCACAACGGAACGTATACTTTTTGAAACTGGAAAGACCTACAAACACGGATCAGGTGACGACGGAACAACAGTCACTGACTGGATGGATCAGGAGCGGGAGAGAGGAATTACTATCGTTTCTGCTGCCATAACTACCTTCTGGGATTTGCAGACTGATTCTTCTGTTGAAAATGGTCATTACCGCGTCAATATTATTGATACCCCAGGCCACATTGATTTTACAGCTGAAGTTGAGCGTTCCTTGAGAGTATTGGATGGAGCAGTTATGGTTTTTGACGGCCGAACTGGAGTTGAGTCACAATCTGAAACTGTTTGGAGACAAGCCAATAAATATAATGTTCCCCGAATTTGTGTATTAAATAAATTAAACCTTATTGGCGCTGACTTTGAAGGAGCTATCAAATCTATTCACGAACGCCTTGGTGCAAATGCTCAACCAATTCAACTTCCAGTTGGATTTGAACATGAACTTCATGGAGTAGTTGACCTTATCAAAATGAAAGCCTTTACTTACAAAGATATTGAAGACAATCACCTAACCGAAGAAGAAATTCCCTCAGATATGGTGGATATGGCAAATCAATACAGAGAAGAATTAATTGAAAAAGTTGCCGAGTATGATGATGACACGCTTAATAAATATTTGGAAGGCCAAGACTTAACCGAGGCTGATATTAAACGCGCAATTAGAAAAGGTGTTATTTCTGGTAAATTCTTCCCAATCTTGGGTGGAGATAACCGCATGGTAACTGTTAGAACTTTACTTGATGCAGTTGTTGAATATCTTCCCTCCCCTGTTGATCTTCCCCTAGTTGAAGGAACAGATCCACGAACAAATGAAAAGATAAGTCGAGAAAGAAATAACGAAGCTCCGCTTTCAGCATTAGCTTTCAAAGTTATGACCGACCCACACGTTGGCCGACTTGTTTTTGTGCGTATTTATTCAGGAACTATTAAAGCTGGTGAGACTGTTTACAATCCAACCAGAAAAACTTCAGAAAGAGTTGGAAAGCTTGTTTTGATGCATGCAGATCAAAGGGAGTTGGTTGAAGAAGCATATTCTGGAGAAATTGTGGCAGTAGTAGGGTTTAGAGAAACTACTACTGGTGACTCTTTATCGGAACAAAAGACACCAATAGTTCTGGAATCTATTTCTTTTCCAGAACCAGTTATTTCGCTTGCTATCGAACCGGCTACAAAAACTGATCAAGAGAAAATGGGCCTAGCACTAAATAAACTTTCTGATGAGGATCCAACCTTCAGAATTAAAAGTAACCAAGAAACTGGCCAAACAATTATCTCTGGCATGGGAGAGTTGCAACTTGAAATTTTGGTTGACCGTATGCGACGTGAATTCAATGTTGTTGCTTCAACTGGTAACCCCCAAGTTGCTTACAAAGAAACAATTAAAAAACCAGCGACAGGAGAAGGAAAGTACATTCGTCAAACTGGAGGAAGGGGCCAATATGGCCACTGTTTGGTTAGAATTGAACCAAAAGCCCGTGGAGAAGGTGTTGAATTTGTCTCAGAAATTAAAGGTGGAGCAATCCCCCAATCATTTATTCCAGCTATTGAAAAGGGAGTACGGGAAAAACTTGAAAATGGAATTCTGGCAGGTTACCCGTTAACTGACGTCAAAGTTGCAGTTTATGACGGGAGCTTCCACGATGTTGATTCATCCGAAATGTCCTTTAAGATCGCCGGATCCATGGCAGTTGAAGATGCTGCAAAGCATGCTGACATGGTAGTACTTGAACCAATTGTAAAAATTGAAGTTTCAACACCAGCAGAATATGTTGGAGATGTTATTGGATCTTTGTCTTCAAAACGTGCACAAATTCAAGGAACAGAAGACAGGGGTGGTATGACCATTGTTAATGGTATGGCACCACTTGGAGAATTATCCGGTTACACCACAGCTGTTAGATCTATGACCCAAGGACGAGCCACTCCTTACATTGAACCGTCTCACTATGATGAAGTTCCTGCAAACGTTCAAGCCGCACTTGTTGCAAAGAAGTTGGGAACTCCAGTAGTTAGATAAATTGGGTGTTGACACTCTTAATTAGCCTCCTTATAATACATTCACAAGGCTAGAGATGGCCTTTTCCTTTTGCCTCTAGATTTTAAGGGGCAAAGTAAAGTAAAATACAAACACAAATGGCAGCATTTAACAGAACAAAACCACACGTAAATATCGGAACCATCGGTCACGTTGATCATGGTAAAACAACCCTTACTTCAGCAATCACTACCGTTTTGGCTAAAAAAGGTTTAGCAACAGCTAAAGCTTATGGCGATATTGATTCAGCTCCAGAAGAAAGACAACGAGGAGTTACAATTAATCTTTCCCACCAAGAATACGAAACTGAAAAAAGGCACTATGCTCACATTGACGCTCCAGGTCACGCAGATTACATCAAGAACATGATTACAGGAGCTGCTCAAATGGATGGAGCCATCTTGGTAGTTTCTGCAGTAGATGGACCAATGCCACAAACCAGGGAACACGTTATTTTGGCACGCCAAGTAAATGTCCCAGCACTTGTCGTTTTCTTAAACAAATGTGACATGGTTGATGACCCAGAAATCATCGACTTAGTTGAAGCAGATGTACGAGACTTACTTAAGAAATATGAATACCCAGGAGACACAGTTCCAGTTATTCGTGGATCTGCTCTTAAAGCTACTGAAGGTGATCCAGAAGCAGAAAAGCAAATTTTGGCTCTTATGGATGCAGTTGATTCCTTCATCCCAGATCCAGTAAGAGAAACTGACAAGCCTTTCCTTATGCCAGTTGAGGATGTGTTCTCAATTAAAGGCCGTGGAACTGTAGTTACCGGTAGAGTTGAGCGAGGACACTTGAAGATAAATGAAAATATTGAAATTGTTGGTATCAGACCAACCAAAGCAACAGTTGTTACTGGCATTGAAATGTTTAGAAAATCTCTTGATGAAGCTCAAGCTGGAGACAATGCAGGACTTCTTTTGCGAGGAATTGAAAAAGACGATGTTGAGCGCGGTCAAGTTTTGGCTAAAGCTGGCTCAATTACTCCTCACACTGAATTTGACGCAGAAGTTTATATTTTGAGCAAAGAAGAAGGTGGAAGACACACACCATTCTTCACCGGCTACAAACCTCAGTTCTTTATTAGAACTGCTGATGTTACTGGAGATGTTTCTCTACCGGAAGGAATTGAAATGGTCATGCCAGGAGACAACGCTAAAATGA
>JBBTWO010000081.1:0-3365 GCA_038062745.1 Patescibacteria group bacterium
TTCCTCCAGCACAGACATCTCCTACTCCTGGACCAGGTGTTGGTGTGGATCCTGGAGCAGGAGTTGGTGTTGGACCAATTGGAGTAGAAGAACACGAGCCCTCGACACTATAACATTGGCCAAATGGTGGCTTATCACAATCTCCTGTTCCATACCAATCTCCACACGAGTCAGAATCCCAGATAATACATGAACATACAGGTGGAGTCAGAGGATCGTTGTCATCGTCCACACAATTTTGATCTCTACAACATCTTATTGTTCCTCCGCAAGATTGTGCATAAACAGTTGGTGTTTGGGTTAAAAATATTGCAACCAATGCAACAACAATTAAAGCTAATTTTTTCATTTTCCTATTTGTACTATGTTTTCTGAATCACTTTGTTTCAAAAAGTTAGTGAGTTCGTTATAAATTTCTTGTTCTGGTAAATCTCTTTTTATACTAGTAGGTAACGCATATATTGACCTACCCATTATAATAAACGCTATTTGATTGATGTGTTGTGGATTATCCAACAACCTTTGAGATAAATAAGTGTAAATTGTATAATTTCCATAATTTTCTTCCACCCAAGAAGACGCTAAAAGCATATTGTCCTTATCAAAATACTTAAATGTACCTTTGTTCTCATTTGTTAAAATAATGTTTATCTTTCTTGGCTTTGTTTTTAACACTGAATCAAACACTTCCCTGAACGCTCTTTTATCGACAATGTTTAATTTATATTCAACAATCTGACTTGATGAATTTATCTTTGTATTTTTCTCAAGATATAAGGGTTCTATATAAAACAAAAAACCAAGTATCACTACTATGAGAAGGATTAACAGTGAGAACATCAAAGCCTTGCCATTAATAGACATATAAAAAATTATGGCAGTATAAGAAGACCAAGTCAATTAAATATTGGGGAGTATCTGATTTTTACTTAAACAACTTAGGGGACAGTTGTGAAGATGAGCTTGTTTGTCCAAAATTATCAAAAAACTTTGAAAACAAACTATAATTTTCTTCACCAAAAAGAGTCTCAAGATCCTGAGAGGTAGGATTTGCATATATTGGTAACGAAGATGGCTTGTTTAATAAATTAACTATTTGTGTAGAAGTGGGTTGGTTCAATACCCAATTAATCAAGCTGAGGAAGTGCATAGACATGCTTCCTTTTCGAGTGTCGGGAGTATTTTTATCATTAAAAGGAAAATCCATAGATAAAACTGCCCTTCCAGATTGGCTGTAGTTTCTCCAGGTATATTCTTTTTGGCCAGAATTATTTTGTCCAACAACCTCACCAGCTTTGTATCCATGATCCACGTAGAAGGTTACACCACCACTTCTCGACAAATTCTCTTCTTTTGGTGTCGTATTTTCCAACCTATAAAAATCACCAATTTCCAATTGAGTCATCTGACTTCTATTGCCCCACTTATCACTAAGTATTGAAACAATTTTTTCCTTTACATCTTCATTAAGAGGATATGCATTTTCACTATTGTCTAAGTCTGTTTCAACTGACAATACTCCCAAGCCATATTCAGATAAATCAAGCTGATCTATTACTAAAAGCCAGTTTCCGTCCGACCACCCCGTAGGACCAGCTCTCCAAATAAGTGTTGTTTCCCCATCCATTTTTGCATATCCTCTTAAACCTTCATTCCATACAGCCTTACCAGATTCTATATCTTTTATAACCTCTGCCTCTTGTGGAACATCAACAATTACTTCAACTCCATTACTGTCAATTGCTGTAAAGTATTTCTGTTTATTTTCTACAGCATGAAAAAGATAGCTGTTCATGTTTTCAGTTGTTGGAGTTGCCCATTCAGTTGGGTCATTAGTTGGCTCTTTTGACGGTTCAAGTGAAGGTTCTTGTGAGGGTAATACTTGTTGGGTTGGGTCATTAGTTGGCTCTTTTGACGGTTCAGCTGTCAGTGGATTTCCTGCCCCACCTGCACTGGAATTGTCATTATTTGCTTCAGAACCCCCACGGGAGATTGCAACAGCAGCAGCGACTCCACCAACACCTAGAGCTGCCAATACGCTATATCCAACAGCTTTCAGTAAACCCCTCCTTGCACCACTATATCCAACTCCAGCTCCACCCGCTGCAGCAGGTTTAGGCGCTCTATCTACAGGAAAAGGAATGGCATCTCTTTGTGGATACTGTGGCTTTTGGGGAGAAGGAAGTCTATCTGGATCAGCCAAGGCCATAGAACCTTCTGTTCGTGGCTGGTGACGATATTCATGCTGATCTAATTGGTCTGGCATATGAGCCATGCTAGCACCATTAGAACCATTTTGTCCAGATGGTGCACTTGCATGAAGTTCCCTTATCCATTTCTTTACATTCTCAGGGGTAACTATCTCTCTTTCTAGTCTATTATCTGCTGACATAATTTCCTCCAAAAAATTTCTTGTTAATCGTCTTCGCAAGGGAGACAAAAGTTGCCAATTTGGATTTTCTACAATTGCCATAAGTAGATAATAATATTACATTCATCACATTAGAACAAGTCAGGCAGGTTGTTTGTCAGGATTTTGTTTACTAGCCATAAATGTCCTTTGGCTTCTTCTTGTCCTTGTTGTACTGGGGCTTTCATTCTTTCCGACAATAAAAAGGCTGCCTTTGACCTCAGCTCTTTGTTCTGGGGTCATAGCTTTGTCACCAGTCTGGTTTACAATTTTAATATCCTCTTCCATTTTTATTAGAAACTACAAAATCTACAGCTTCAATGCTTGGTTTTAGAAATTTCTCGGCTAAGTCATTCCAATCTCCAACCAAATCATCTAAAGTATAAGTAGGAATTCTATCCGAAACCTCAGTCGAACTAGGAATCTTCCATTCAGCTCCAGAATTTACAAATTGGTCAAAGATTTTGGAGAACTGCTCCACAAAAGCAGGTGGATAAGATCTGTCAATGTTACTAAGAAAACTATTCCTATAATCTAAGATTACACTTCTACCAGTTATCTTTCTGTGGATTCCTGAAGTTAGGTCAAAAACTAACTCCATCTGTTCCATTGACATTTCTTCTCCGTATTCTAATGATTTAAGGGCTTCAGCGTTTTGATGGGGAATAGAAACTCCTCGCTTACCTATAGCTTCTTTTATTTTTTTATAATGATGATTAAGTCTCCACTTCGTTACCGCATCAGAAGCATATTCAGTCAAGTCTGTACCGTCTGGGACAGATACCAACCTAAACCAACTTCTTTCCCCTCCTGGAAATGTAGTAACTGACATATGAAATTATCCTATATTAAAAAACTATTGTCAATATTCTGACTCTAATCTTAAATTTAGCTCCCTTCTAGCAAAAAACCCGCCTCTGACGCGGGTGTTGATCCTGGGTTTGACTACTAACCC